>JASLWR010000024.1:0-28723 GCA_030740765.1 Thermoplasmatota archaeon | reverse complement strand
GACGGGAACCCAAATGAATGGATCCATAATTATATCCCAACTCCCGTTGGTGTCGCTGGAGAAAACGTCGATCTCTAC
This sequence comes from Thermoplasmatota archaeon, assembly GCA_030740765.1. Classification (GTDB taxonomy): domain Archaea; phylum Thermoplasmatota; class Penumbrarchaeia; order JASLWR01; family JASLWR01; genus JASLWR01. Next base: position 28,645 of record JASLWR010000024.1, on the reverse strand, counting down.
ATGGCAAACAGTGATACCTTCCTGTATATATGTGTAGATGTGATCTCAGACATTACGAATGAAGAAAGTGCCGACGATGCACTTATGTTTATGTTTGACGGAGATAACAGTAATAATGCAAGCAACACTTCTATTCCCTATTCTCAGGATGATATCGTGGGAAATCGCGACAATTGGGTGACGATAAACGGAAATAGTTCCTCGAAAAGCACGTCTGGAACAACTGCCGCAAACTGTAATAATGATGCTGGATACATCCTCAAGTACCCGAGCAATAATACGTTATTGCTGATTCACGATGATAACAATTGGATAAACGATTGGTCATACAAATGGAATGTAACACTGAACGGTTCGCCTGCACGGATGGTCTACGAACTGAGGATCCCCCTTGGTCAATGGGGCTGGTCACCCGGTGATACCATTGGCGGAACACTTAAGGTCTTCAGAGATGGCGATAATACACCTATAGGTATCTGGCCACCTGGCCTCCAGCAGGGGGAGGCTAATGATCCCGTTGCATGGCAGGATTTCGTATTAGGTACTCCCAATGAGAAACCCACGTTATCGAGACCGGCAGCAACACCTTCCATAGTTGAGAATGACGGGGAAACGGAAGTTCGGTTCACCGTGGAAGCGGGAGATGTGGACGGCTCTTTATCCCAAGTTACCATAGATCTGTCAGAGATCCAGCAAAACGGGGATGCAGAAATGGTGGATGACGGGACCGGGGGCGATGAGACAAGTGGAGACGGGACCTATTCTTTTAGCACAACCATTTCATCCTCGATCTCACCGGGTAAATTCTATTTGCCGGTCACAGTAACCGATGATCATACTCCCAATGTGGGATCCGCTTCGAGAAATATTGAGCTTAAGGTGGTCCAAGATAACAGGGAGCCGTATTTCATTTTGGTGAACGAGACCGATATTTCGGAATTGAACCGGATCGAGCTGACCGCCTATGAAGACGAGGATAACATATTCGATTTCACGGCCGAGGATGACGATGACGATCTTCTTATTTATTCCATCAATATCGGCGAGGTTTTTTTCGATCTTATAAAGGGTGTGGATTACCAATTCGACCCAGCAACCGGGAAACTCGAAATCAGGCCGAAGCAGGAGAATGTCGGTTCCCACGGACTTAAGTTGGAAGTAAATGATGGTCGAGAGGGCAGCGATACCGTAGATATCACTCTATACATAGAAAACTCGAATGACCCACCGCATCTAGACGATATCAAGACCCAACTCGTGTTTCAGGACGCGTGGTTGAATCTTACCCCTGTGGTGGACGATGAGGACGACTATATTTTCACATTTTCAACCAATTTCACGGAACTGTTCGAAGGCAACCTATCAAAAGATAATTTCCAGTTCAGCAACGATACAGGTGATTTCCGCTTCAAGCCAGACAAAAACATGGTAAAGAAATTTAACACGTACATCCGTGTCGAAGACCTCAGAGGCGCTTTCACACGTGAAGATTTCATAATAGATGTGATCAACATCAACGATCCACCCGAATATCCTTCATTTAACTACTCGGTTGAAATTAATGATCCTGCGGTCACCTTTACGGCGGATGAAGGGACCGATCCCGACAATGACCCCATAACATATACTTGGAATTTCGGGGACGGTACAAAAAATCAATCGGGAGAGACACTGATGGAGGTGGTACACAGCTATCAGTCGGAGGGTACCTTTACCGTTAATCTGACTTTGAGCGATAACCAGGGATTCAGCAGCCAATTATCAAGGGAAATTTCGGTGTCACTTCCAAAATTAAGGGGTACAATCTCGGAAATAAATGTCGGAGGAATTCCGGGATGCGACATTGGGATCATCAGAACTGACAGGCTTCGAAAGGTCATAAACTACACTACAGGTCCAAGTGGCGAATTCGAGATACCCCTTGTACCGGGAACATATAATATTACGATCAGAAAGAATGGTTTCATAACACAACAAACGCAAATCATAATGACCAGCGGTATTAATTACATGAACAAAAACCTCACAAGGATCCAGCTCCAGAAAGGTGAGCCGGTACCGAACAACAATACCGGTGAGAGCGGGGGATGGGTATTCTGCCTCCTAGGCGTTGGAGCGTTATTGTTCGTAGGCGCAGTTGCCATAATGATGGTGATGAGACGAAAGAAAAAAATGGAAACTCCCCATCCTGAAACTGAATTTCCATATGGAATGAGGCAACAGAACCAGAGAAGCTTTCAGGTACCACAAGCTCATGCACATGCACCTCCTCCATATTCGCCACAATCTTCCAGCGTTACACATACAACTCCTCCCGACTATGGCCAGACGACAATGAGGAGGGAAGAAGCACTCCTACCCGAAAAAACAGAAACAAAGCAGCATAAGAAACCCACCATCGTTACCGAGAAAAGGGCTGAGAAAAAGGAAGAAGAGGAAAAAATAGACGTTATCAAGGTGATCAGGAAAAAAAAGGATGAAGACATCCAGGAAATTTTTGGTGGCTCGGGAGATATGGCATTGGTTCCTATCGTCGAAGAAATGGACCATGAACCGGCACATGAAAGGACACCTGAAACGGCACATGAACAGACGCCTGAAACGATGGAAATAGTGAGCGATTCAGAGTATTCTCAAAGCAGAAGTCCGGAATTCGCAGATTCCCTAAAGAACATGGCTGAGATATTGAAATCGTTCTCGAAAAATAAAGATTGAAGTTTTTTACTTCACTTTACGTGAACAAATATGTTTTCTATCTGAAAATGATATGATATGTCCACAAGCAAAGCGACAAATGTCCCTCAGGGTCGCCCGTATATATATAATTTCTACGAGATATCGGGACTATTGAATCAGAAAATTTTAATATTGAACAACGGGTTATGTTTAAAGTATGACCGCATGTCCGAACTGCCGTCAGCCGATCCCCTACAATACACGTATCTGCCCGACCTGCAGGACTGATACTTTACAATATTACATCATGGCTTACCAGCAGCAGATGATGATGTACCAGCAATATATTCAATATCTGCAATACCTGCAGTATCTACAACAGCTACAATATCAATACCACCAGGGTCCCGAGCAGGGGGGACGATATGGGCCATACGCTGCCGATACTACCCCGCAGACCTATTCCGGCGCCTATACCCAATATTACAGTCCGGGAGGGTACCAGCCTCCGCAGGTCCCGCCATCTATGCCACAACCGATAAACGTTGTGGATTTCTACAGGCCGTCCCATCGGCTTGCCCTCCCTTCGGAGATAGAAGAACCCACTGAGGAAACAGATGATCCGTCATACCAGTACGAGACAGAAGGTGGGGGTGGATATACGGTGGACACCCCAGCCGAAAAGCCTCAATGGGGGGCCCCACTGCAAATGGACGACGGGGTTACGGAAGGACCGATTTCTGATGAAACTGTGATGCCAATACCAGCACGGAAAGCCCCCCGGGCAATTCCGGTTGAGCAGGATGAACAATATGCTCCCTACACCGAGGTGACGGAATTCCCTTCGGATATGGCCCCCGTCGAAGATCATATGGAAGAAGGATTATTCGAAGTACTGTGCTTCGCCTGTGGAAACCCAATTCCGATATACACTGACGAAAGACCACTCTACATAACCTGCCCCAACTGCGGCCAGGAAGGAGAAATCGATTGATCAAATTTACAAAATCTACTTAAAGGAATCAATCGTTACGGGAGCGAATTTGGGATAGAATAACCACTAAATGGATTATTTCATGTTACTTGTCAGCATTTGCTCATTCGTAATGGGCCCGTCTCGAAGGCAAACCATCGGTTCGCTTCTGACAGGCCCATAACCCCAACAAAGTCACCACCCCATGTATGGGCCCGTCTTCGTTGCACCTTGAGGCGCAACTGACGGTCCCATTATTCGCTCATTTGCATTCGCTCATAATGTGCCCGTAGCGCCGTAAACCTTCAGTTCACGGCTGACGAGCCCATTACTCACTCGCCAGCTCATTCGTAATGGGCCCGTAGATCAGCCTGGAAGATCGCCTGCTTTGCAAGCAGGAGGCCTCGGGTTCAAATCCCGACGGGTCCATATTCTCTTGGGTTCAAAACCCTTGTTTTATGGTATATTCCCGGTAATGTATGCCTTTATAGATTCTACCGTTTTGGGCCTACATTGTTTGTGCTTGATCAATGATAGTTCGCAATAACACCGCATAAGTGTGATTCAGGCCCATAAGCCCCTTCTAACTTTAAAAAAATATCAATGTGGAAGAATCGAAGTAAAGTCCTTTTTGGGCAAAGATGAATAATATCAGAAATAGTCCAAGTATTATTGGTGTTTTTATTCTACTCACTGTCAGTATCGGAGTTCTTACGGTTGTTGTTCTGCTACCTGACGGGGATGAGTTCACATGTGGCACTGGTAGTATTAGTTATCGGGTTCCCTTCTATAGAAATGATTTTAATTTGGTTATTTCTGAAGAAGGATTTGCGGAACTAAGGTATGGACCATTTATCGATAGTATGGGCGATGGAGTTCCAGGAAAAAAGGTAACCATCCATCTGAAAGACAATAATATAACAGAATATACTGGAACCGATGGATATGCAATTTTTCACATTACCTATCCCGTTGAATATGGTGAATACTTGGTAACCTATGAATATGAAGGTGAAATTAAAACAGTTGAAATTTACCTTGAAGTGGCCGAAGATTAACTCCATACCTGATTAATCCTAATGAACTTATGCGGATATACCCGATCCTTGAACCACTTATTCCCGGTCAATAACTTATCCGTAGGAAACCTTGGTTTCCGAGGATGTCCGCTTTGCTCCGCAGACCTCTTAGAGCTCTGCTACACCTTCGGGAGGGGCCCCATCAGGTGATACCCACATTTGTGGGTTGTTCATCGACCTTTTAAGCGGTCATTCTTACGGGCCGGTGTCCTGGTACATCGAAGATTCGCACTTATGACAAAATGAAAAAGTGAAGTTTTCATTCGAACATATACTTCCCTGCTAAGATATCCTGTGGATGTATATACACATCCCAGGCTTCTTCTCTTAACGGCAAATAAGCCGGCCAGCACTCGCCTTCCTGATTCTTGGTACCAAGGTCGTTTATACTGAATCGCTTCCCACAGTTATTGCATTCCATATCCGTACCGTATTTCCGATATCCCATATAATTCTCCCAGCAGAAATCACATGCATCAAAAGCGAAATGGACTTTGCCATCCGAACCCTTGATAGCAAAATACCTGATTGACACACCTTCAGTATTGTAAATGTAGAACTGTGGTTCCATTATAACCTCGGCTTTCGAGAATTTCAGTTCCCCGAAAGCTTGGTCCACCTCTTTTGTTTCTGCCTTTTCATAGGTTGTATAGGGATTATTAGTTTCAGATCCCGAGAAAAAGATAAACGATATTCCAAAAACCACGATGCAGATCAGTGTTACTAAAAAAACCTTGTTAAAATTCTTCTTTTTCCGTTGGAGTTCCAGTTTGTCTCTCTCTTCAGCCCTGTTTAATTTCATCATATCGGCTATGCCTGGACCCTGTGATCCGATCTCATGTACCCTAACTATGTGCTTGTCCAGGTTCTTCGCTTTGATAGAGCAACCGCATTCCGGGCATTTTTCCATTTTTTTTTTCTTTTTACGAGGCATACGTGCTCCCTCTCCGCCTATGAATTTATTACCCTAAATCGGGTGACCTTTCCGTCGACCAATTCGATCATCAAATTTTCTTACTCTGCGATATCGTTGGGTATCTCACTATATTGGATCGTATAGTATTCATGTATCTAATACATACATTTTAGGACTCTAAATCCTTCAAATATTTGATTCCCTCGTTACTTTAAGAAATATCCACATTCAAGCATCTGAATTTATGAGACGAAATGGATACGCCCCTAGTCATGGACAAATAGTTAACCAAGATGGGTCAGAAAGATATTGCCATCAATACCCTACTCAATGAGTTTATTGAGGTGATATTCATCGTTCCGATGTTCAAACACTGCTACGAGGTTCTGGAACACGAACAGGAAATGCTAATACGGAAAGAAAAGATACTAATGATGAAAGATATGATCATCAACCAGCTCTTGATGGAGGTGAAGGAGAATGTTGTGGATTCATTGGCGATTCCGATTGGGGAAATGATGAAATGGACGTAATTTAGGGCATATTGAACAAACAAAATTGAGTTAATTATTATCATGCCAAATGAGCAAGCAATAATCATTGTCTGGGTGTCTACTCTAGAACAGAATGTGGATCAACAGCCCCCGGACCGTCCGGCTTACCGTTGATCTTGCCATCGAACCCGTACTTTACTAATGGAATCCCTCCGAACTTCTTGATCAATTTCCGTTCGTTCTATAAACTTTTAATTGTGTACCTGTAAAACTAGCGAATTCTATGCTGCCACACCGTATGCGTCAAATATCATCAAAACAAAAAAGAATTTATATACTGATGAATATTCCCTGCTTCAAATTACGGCATCCCGTCTTAGCATAGACTGGCCAATGCGGCGGACTGTAGTTGGAAAACGGATTTTGGGAAGACCCCGCCGTCGTCCAGTGGCCATCCGCAGACCCCCGGTTCAAATCCGGGAGACGGGACCATTTTTTTTTCTAGCATCCCGAGCAGGGTTACCCCGAGTTTTGGGACCTCGGTGTACTTCATAGCACACCTGGCATGACAGGATTTTACCTGTCATATTACCAATACTTTTTGCGAGGGGTCTTACGGCACACCTGCCGGAAGATACAGGAACGTTTGCGAAGCAAAGGTTTCGGTAGGACCCAGCACAGGGATGCCTCAAAAAGTTTCGGGTTCCCGAATCCGGGAGACGGGACCATTTTTTTCTTGAAATAATTTATTTGTATGTGTCATACTGTTTTGAGTACCCGGCTTGCCATATCAGCAGGATTGGCAACTATGACCCGAATAAACCGTTTTCAGAAACCAATTTTCTCCGTCACACTATGAAAATGCAATAACCTGAGTAGTGGACCCCAGGGAAACATTACACAGTCAGACCGAATTATACATTTCTATGTATTTAATCGCCGCCTTATCCCAGGAGGAGTCGTATTCCATTACCTTTTGCCTGCATGGCCCCTGGGTTTTCGTAAAGCTCCTTCGCCCGCTCTATTGCCCGCGTAAGAGATTCGGGGGATTGATCATCGAATCGGATACCCCATCCATCATCTTTCACATCCCTAACAGTTTCAGCAAATCCCCCAGTATTTCATGGCAATAAGCTGTCCAAGGCCGCAGGGCTAGAACTTTGACGGCATCAAGAAGAAATCCGTTCCTTCATATCCTCACGCCATACGCTAAACTTGGGAGCTTCAATGAAACCAACAAGATTGCGATGCAACTTTCTTAAAGGCTCGTAAATTTATTAGAGTAGATTAATTAAGTAATGGTGAAATCGGGCGATATCTCCGAAAGTCATTTTGTTACTTGGATGAAAGTTGAGAGCAATAGATATAAAGTACCCTCACCTTAACTCATGGAAATTGGGAGCAATTGCCATACTGCTCTGCTCTTTATTGGGTGTATCAACGAGTGATGTTACATGGAATCAGAAAAAGTAAGGGAGAACGATATTTCATTGCTGGAGCACCGCCTTTGTCTGAACTGTCTGGGCCGTCTGTTCGGGAAAATGGGACACGGATTGACGAACCGAGAGCGGGGGCGTTCGATATCCGTGTTTCAGAAAAGAGGAATCATTCCTAAGGAATTGCCTGTGATGGACAGTGAGATATCCGGGGGCGGATCGGAAGAAGATGTGGCGGAAGTGGATTGTTTCATATGTCAAGGACTGATGCTTGAAATACCATCATTCGCCGAGCTTGCCATCACCGAGATGGATAAATACGAATACGATAATTTCCAGGTTGGGGTAAAGGTTGATCCTGAGATATCGCAAAGGGAGGAGCAGATCTGGGGTGAGATAAATGCAACACACCAGGAACTCATCAAGGCTGAGCTGAACCGTGAGATCGGAAAGCTGGTGCAGAAAAAGACCAAAAAGGAGGTTGAATTCTCAAAACCACAGCTCGTTACCATAATCGATACTTCCTTTGATCATGTGGACCTCCAGGTGTCCCCAATTTTTATTTATGGCAGGTACCGGAAGTTTCAACGGGGAATTCCCCAGACGAAATGGCCTTGCAGAAAATGCAGAGGGGCGGGATGCGAGAGCTGCGGGCAAACTGGAAAACAGTACGAAGAGACCGTTGAAGAACTCATCTCCGAGAGGGTTCTTGAGCTAACTGGAGGAGATCGGGCCAAATTCCACGGTATGGGGCGGGAGGACATCGATGCAAGGATGCTGGGAAACGGACGGCCATTCGTGCTTGAGATATCCAAGCCTATAAAAAGAAATTTGGATCTGGCGGAACTGGAGGAAGAGATCAACCGCACGAGACAGGGGAAAATTGCCATATCGGGTCTGGAATGGGTTCCCAGAGACAAAGTAAAATGGATCAAGGCCGCTACCTTTCCAAAGACCTATTGTGCAAAAGTGAAATTCTCGAAAAGGGTGTCACCGGATGAGTTGAAGATTGCATGCTCAAAGTTGGACGGGGTAACCCTCGACCAGCGAACCCCCCAAAGGGTATCGCACAGGAGAGCGGATCTAGTACGCCGCCGTAAAATAATCCACATAAGAATAGATGAATGGGATGAAGAAGAAGGTCTCTGGGCTTTAATCTCGATAAAGGGAGAGAGCGGACTCTATATCAAGGAATTGCTTCATTCGGATGAAGGGCGCACCACTCCAAGCTTGAAAGGACTACTTGCGGAGAACTCGCCAGTTGAAGTATCAATAGAATATCTTGACGTTACCGAAGTATGCGATGAATCACCTACCGATTAATCTGCCGGAATCATTACTGTATATAATTTCTTATTCGCCCTAACTTAACTTTATAACTCATACTTTTGAAAAACGAATTTACAATTCAAACCTTGATCGGACATCTTGAGAATCTCATATAATAGGTGGATTAGGGAACCTTCTTGGGGGAAACATCACCTCAAGTAATAACAACCTACAGTTCACATCCTTTCCTACAATCCATCGCCGAACCAGAGAAACCCCCTAAAAACTTTGAAAAATGATGGTAGTTTATTAATATCAAAGAGTTCTCTCATATCATTTCGGAAATAGTAATAGATTTTTCACAAACATCGAATCCTTCTAGAACTTACATTAATAAAACGGAGCCTGGTCAAAATGAAAAACAGTCGATTTTTCCTGGTACTAGTGAGCTTGATGCTCATCCTTCAGATGATCAACATCGTTCCACCTGGAACGGACGGTGAGGTAACTTCTCAAGAGGCACAAAAAGAGATACTAACGAGGAATGGTCTTCTCTGGATGAATATCAAGGGATTTTCCGGGTCCATAACCACAGCTTTGAGGATCACCGATCTGCGAGAGCCAGCGGGTAATGATTCCGTTGTCTTCGGGACCAGCTCCGGTGTCTATATTCTGGACCTTGATACGGGAGAAGTGTATAACCGCTTACCTGTGGCCTCCCCGGTTACCTCAGTCTTTATCGGACCTGACACGGATGAGGACGGAGTAAGGGATATTGGGTACACTTGTGTTGACCAGGTTCATCCCAACGTGGTATTCTTATCGAGCCGAACCGGTGAAAAGATTTGGGATTTTGCACCAACTGAAAAGGTATACACGGCTAATCTCGGCTGGCATGAAGAGGAAACTCGTTCATGGGACGCACGTGAGCTCCTATGGGGTCCCACTCCCCGTGTATTAATTAATTCATGGAGAACACTTTTCTGTCTGAATATCGAGACGGGTGGAATATTATGGACCCATACGGGAAATAATGATTTCTGGAACATCGAGATGGGAAGTGATATGAATGGTGATGGAGCCGCTGACGTTATCGTAAACACGCAGGAAGGTGCGCTGCGGTCAATATCATCCACAGATGGCAAGCTGATCTGGAAAAGCGATCTGGAGAGCAAGTTCTCTTTTAAAGCCACCATGGCTTTCGCAACACTGAAGTTATCGGCCCCAAAATCCGTATGGTCTCCGGTGATAATGGATGATATCACCGGTGATGGGGTTTAGAGAGATTATGTTTTTCAACAGTGACCTGATATTTCCCCTCGATTTTTGACAGGCCGAACTGCGTCCCGGCATATGTGTCGAATCCCGCGGTCCCATAGTAAACGCTCACTCTCAGCTGATAGGTGCCCGGAGCTTCGATCGTCAAGGTTTCCAGGTATGTTTTTCCAACATCGAGGCTGAAACTTGGACCATACCCCGCAATATTACCTGAATCATCGTACAACGACGCGAATATCAACGGTTCGATATCGATCTCTTCCTTCAGTGGATCCAATAAGGTGGAGCTGATGGTGGTGAAGTTCACATAAATTTGAATCAGATTCAGGCCCTCTGGCACATCAATATCAAATGATTCGGTTGATTCACCAACAATGTCAATATTCGTCCTGCCTGTGCTTATCTTCACGTTTTCTACGTTTGCTTCGAAGGTTTCGATCTCAGTGTTCACTATGTAGGGCGGTATAACGTCCGTGGGGTTCGTCATTGTGATATAGTCTATCTTTCCGAATCGATCTTTGATGACAGTAAGAATATTTTCTGTTACGCAATGGCTGTCCTTCAACAAAATTGCCTTGTAGCCTGTTTTTTCTGCGATGGATTTTGAATCCGGTCCCAATGTGATAACGTATTCAACTTCGACTTTTTCGAGTTCTTTCTTCAAAACGCCGTAATTTGTGGAATCATCTACCACAATAATGGGGATGTTCAAGTAGCTTGCCAGAGGGGCGGCGGCGATCCCCAGTTCGTATCCGATCTCGGTTTCGGGGACAATGAGGACTCCTGCGCTTTTTTCGTATTCATGTTTCAATATATCCATTGAGATTTCTGCAGGGCTACCGGTGAACTTTGTTCCTTCTTTATCAACATCACCTATCAATAATAATGAATCTGACCCGTAATATGATAGGAATCGTTCCTGTGAATTATCTATATTACCGTTCACCCCGATCAGGAGGGGTCTCAGTCCATAAGGGGCTGCTGAGCCGGGGGTGATATCGTACCAGCAAGCCGTGGGTGATGCGATTATGCTATAGAATGGGTTAAAGTCACTGCTTATAATAACTTCTTCAGAGGTGCGTCTGAGGGAAACCAATCCCAGCACATCTTTGATGGAAATCGTTTCCAGGTCTCCTGGTGAATCCCGAAATAAAAGGAAAAATGTCCCGCCGACCATCAAGACTGCAAGAAAGATACTTATTATAACTTTTCTATGTTTTGATATAGTCATTCCACTCAATTAACTCACCACATTGTCAGCTGAAGAAATTTTATTGCTTATCCAAAGTTAGTAATACAAATTACGGAATTTATTCTTATCGGTTGAATCAAACCTATTATATAATTCCGTTATAAAAATTCTTATGTACCATTTACTGTGCTTAATTCTATTGGATAACCTGATATCTCAACCTTCATCAAACTATTGTTCAATGCATTGTTGGTCGCATTGAAAATTATCAGTACAATCGTCAATATTATCACAATCAACGTTGCAATAGTTATCATTGGAACCACATACGTCAATGGAATCTTGGACATCTATCTCGCGTCCAATATCGCAATCTTCGTCTTCAGCACATTTTTTTGATATTCTATTATCTTTATCATGATCTGGTATGAAGCTATCAACAGAGGCCGTGCTTTCCCTCTCGATGGTTCTTGACATAAGTGTGGGATAAGTCAATCCGATCATAATAATTGAAATCATAATTACCAGAACCACCACAATTTGTTTTTTCATTTTCATCCTTCTCCGCTTAAAATATATAATAAATATAGGTGAGTTGTTTTATATAATTATTTCCTTGTAATTATTCCAAAACAGTGTCGATTACAAACTAAATCTGTAAAAATAAATAAACCAAGAACTATAATAATAAAAAAAAAGAATGAATCCCTTTCAAAGGGGACCCATTCATCCAATAAAAGAATGTTCCTTGGGGAACCCTGTCAAAAATAAATAATATCTAAGCTCTACCAAGTATCCTGCAGACCGTAGTCCCGCAGCCGGGGCATTTACCCTTCATCATCTTGGTGTTGTTCTTTGTGACAACTTCATTTCCGTCCTTGATATCTACCATTTTCTTGCACTTCATGCATCGTCCTTGCATTTTATTCACCTTTATCTTGTTTTGTCATTGGAGGCTTTTGGGCCTTAACGCCTTTAAAGTCTGAAAGAAAAATAGGTTCTTCATATATTTTGTTTTTGTTCCTATCTACTCCTAATTACATTGTTACCGGACAATTCTCGGTCCTGTATCCACCGCACCCACGCTTGGAGTCTCGTATTCATGTGTGTTGAAATACTGGGCTGCAGTGGTGCAGGAATCTGTTCCCCAGGGTGATTTCGGGTTTGGATTTGTGAGGAGAGATTCGATACCTTTTATAAATGAAAGCAAATTGGACTGGAAACCCCAGCCGCTTAGCAGCCTGGTGCACAGGTCGCCTCCATCTTCCGGTATCTTGACATTTGGGTGAAATATCTCGCTTTCCCATTTTACGATAGGTTTCTCGTAAGGATAACTGTCGGTAATTGTGACCCTGAACTGGTGCGTGTTCTTGTGAGAAAGCAGGTTTTTTCTCCAGACCGGGCCTGGAGTACTTATGAGTGTGACCATCAGTGAGATCGGGAAATCTTCTATCTCGCCGCCCTCTATAGCGATGATGTGGTTCAACTTTCTTTTGGCAAGGGCCAATTCCTGTGAGACCCTTCTCTTTAATATATCCATGGGAAGTTTGGGCATGTTAAATCACCTTATCCGCACGGCCAGTATATTGGGGGGATAATATGTAGATAACTGTTTTGGAATTTTACGTTTTTCGGTTCTTTCTATCTTAAAAATAAATTATTAGGCGGATATTTGTACCGGTCGATCAATTATAAACTTACAATATGGTGCCTTATCATAGCATGGGTATTTTTAATTTCTTTTTTCTGGCGTTTTCTATTGCCAGGTTATATCCAGCATCCGCATGCCGCATTATGCCCGTACCCGGGTCGTTCGTAAGTACCCGCATCAATTTTTCCCGGGCCAGTTCGGTGCCGTCGGCCACGATCACCTGACCCGCATGGATCGAATAACCGATACCGACACCTCCACCATGATGCAGGCTCACCCACGTGGCGCCGCTGGCCACGTTCAACATCGCATTGAGGACCGGCCAGTCCGCAATGGCATCACTGCCGTCAAGCATTTCCTCCGTTTCCCGGTTCGGACTCGCCACCGAGCCGCAATCGAGATGGTCCCTGCCGATCACGATGGGGGCCGACACGATACCGTCCCTGACCAATTCGTTGAAGGCCACCCCTGCTCTAGCCCTCTCACCGTACCCGAGCCAGCATATCCTTGCCGGTAATCCTTGAAAATCAAAGGAACTTCGGGCTAACTCTATCCATCTTTTGAGATGCCCATCCTCCGGGAACAGTTTTAAAATTACTTCATCCGTACGGTAGATATCCTCGGGATCACCGGAGAGCGCCACCCATCTGAATGGACCCTTCCCCTCGCAGAACAAAGGCCGAACATAGGCGGGAACGAAACCGGGATAGGAAAAGGCATCCTTTACACCCCCGTCGTAGGCCATTTGTCTTATATTGTTCCCGTAATCGAAAGCTATTGCCCCCCTTTCTTTTAGCTGGAGGATGGCTCGCACGTGTTTCGATATGGATTGTATAGACAACGATAGGTATCTTTCAGGCTCGCGCTTCCTCAGATCCGCTGCCTCTTCTACATCATACGTTGCTGGAATATATCCGTTCAGTGGGTCATGCGCGGCAGTTTGATCCGTCACCACATCCACTAAGAAATTCCTTTTTACTAGTTTTGGAAATATTTCAGCGGCATTTCCCAGCAATCCGATAGAATGTGAGCTTCCTTTACCCCTATGCTCCTTGGCCAGTCTAATAGCGGTATCCAGATCATCAACCCGCTGATCCAGGTAATTTGTCCGTAGTCTCCGCTCGATCATTTCCGGGTCCGCTTCCACCGCAATACACACTCCGCCGTTGAGGGTCACTGCAAGTGGCTGGGCACCACCCATCTCTCCCAGACCCGCCGTTAGCACTATTTTTCCCTTCAAGTCTCCCGAAAAATGCTTCTTTGCCAGCGAGCCAAAGGTCTCGTAAGTACCCTGGAGAATACCCTGGGTCCCAATGTAGATCCACGAACCTGCGGTCATTTGACCATACATGATCAGACCCTTATCCTCGAGTTTGTTGAAATAACTCCTAGTAGCCCACTTGGGAACGAGATGAGAGTTTGCAATAAGCACCCTGGGAGCCCATTGGTGGGTCCTGAAAACCCCCACCGGTTTCCCGCTCTGCACCAGCAGGGTCTCATCATTCTCGAGAGTTCTAAGTGTGTGGATTATAGCTTCGAATGATTCCCAGTTCCTTGCGGCTTTGCCCGTTCCTCCGTACACAATTAGATTCTGCGGATCTCTTGCAACATCGGGATCGAGGTTGTTCATCAACATTCTCATGGGTGCTTCTGTCTGCCAGCTTTTACACGTGAGTTTATTTCCTGTGGGAGCTTTAATCTCTCTTGACATGATTTACATCCTCTAAAATAGCCTAAGTACTATGCAGAAGTACAAACTCAAGGGCCGAACGGTTCCGGGTCGGTGTAAAATGAAGACGCTACCTTTTCTTTCGCCAAAGTATAGAACTCATATCTTCTCCGATCTCTTTGCCGAACTTCCACAGCAGTTCCTTTCCATTCCTGCTGAGCTTGCTGGGCGTCACCACAGTCACTTTTACGTGTTGGTCGCCTCTTTGAGTGGTATGAATGTTGGGAACACCCTTTCCCCTGAGACGGAATATCGTTCCTGTCTGGGTACCTGGAGGTATCTTCATCTTGGCCTTGCCATCGATGGTAGGGACCTCGATCTCGGCACCCAAAGCAGCTTGAAGAATGGTTACTGTGGTTTCACAGAGTATCTCATCTCCGTGCCGCTCGAACTGGTCGTGTTCCAGAACGTATATCATCACGTAAAGATCACCCGGCGGACCGCCTCTGGAACCTGGTTCACCCATGCCCCGAATGCGCAAACGGGCCCCGTTCTCGACTCCTGGGGGCACCTTGACATAGACGGACCTCTGGGATTGATTTCTTCCCGAACCTTGGCAGTTATAACAAAGATTCTCAGGACTGATTCCCGTACCCTGGCAGTTCTCACAGATGACGAAACCGGCCATGCTTCCGTATGACTCCTGACGAACCTCTCCTCTACCATTACAATATCGACATGGTACTTGGGGGGCTCCTGGCCGAATTCCCGTTCCCTGGCAGATATTACATTCTGACATTATAGGAACATATATCTCCGTTTCGAGGCCGAATATACTCTCCTCAAAGGTGATCTCGAGATCATACCTGAGATCGGCACCCGGTTGGGGGCCCATACCGCTTGATTGAGGTGTTCCCTGCCGTGGAACTTGGCGAATATCATCATAAGGTCCAGGAGAAAAAACGTCCTCGGAAGTAGGGGGTGGCGGAGGTGCACTATAGGAGGACTTTGCAGGGGGTTCTTGACCACCACCACTGCCATAAGCAGGTCCATAATGGTCGTACTTATCCCTTTCCAATGGGTCCGAAAGAATATCAAAAGCCTCTTTTATCTTACGGAATTTGTCCGCCGCCGAGGGGTCATCTTTGTTGGCATCGGGGTGGTATTTTCTAGCCAGACGCCGGTATGCCTTCTTAACATCCGCCTGAGATGCATCATGATCAATTTCCAATAACTTATAATAATCAACTGGCAAAGATAATCACATCCATGGTTTCAATAATTACTGATTTCTGAATTATACGATTCAGGGGTACCTACGTTTTCACACGCATATTGTCAAGCTACGAATTTCGCAACATCTGACAATATAATATTATCACATGTAACCGATCGGAATACCAAATGGTTCCATATTTCTTGCCGATAAATAACATGGATTTATTTCAATGTTTCTATTTTATTGAGAATTTCCATATAATGTGTACCTGGCCAGTAATATTTTTCACATTCTGGACAGAACCAGTATGAATGCTGATGTTCATAAACGCCAGGAGGCACCTTGCCATTTATCTCATCCTTGGTAACCTCATCCAGTGATTGATTACAAACTGAACACCGACTCAAAACCAATTTTCTCTCAATTGAAATGCTTAAGATATTGAATTCCCGGTCCACCTCCCTAATCTGTTCGTCCCTTTGGAGGGACCTGATCAACAGTTTGGGAGAGCGGGCATTTTTTAGAAATGACCTATCTCTTGTAAGCAGTATCCTGGATTTATTAAGTGCAAGCTGGTCGATCATTATGTCATTTACATCGGGAGGATACAGAGTATCAAAGCCCAGGAACCGCAACCATTTACAGAGACTACCCAACATCCGATCACACATGAATCTCAGAGCCACTTCATTCATTTGGGGCACAACCAGAACCTGGTTTATAGCTACTGTCGTAAAGAATGATAGCTTAGAAGCATTCCGCCTTCCATAATAACGATTTCAGGATCCCGGAGATGGATCAGGTCAACGGGGGCCACTGCACTCTGGCCTCCCACAATAGAAGGTGCTTGCTTTCCACCCACAATAAAATTCCGAAAGAATATGGAGTAAGTATCGATATAACCCTTCCGGAGAAGCGATGATATAATAGTGGAACCACCTTCCACTAGTATCGAATTGATATTTTCTGAAAAGAGATCTAGAAATAGAGAATGCAGGTCCACCTTCCCTTCCTCGTTGGCCTCCACGCCCTTGATTATGATATTTCCCGTTTCTCTAGCTTTCAGCCTTTCCAGATTTTCTTCATTTCCCTTGACCACCGCGATTATCGTTTTAGTTGTTCCAGACAAAATTCGGCTCTCCGAGGGAATTTTCCCATTGGAATCCACTACTATGCGAACCGGATTTCTTATGGGTCCGGGACAGAATCCCGTTTTAACATATAGATGGGGATCATCCTTTATCACTGTGTTGATACCCACTAGAATGGCGTCCATCTCATTTCGGAGTCTATGAACTCTTTTAAAGTCTTCGATCGTAGATATTTTCAAACGTTTCCCGTCTCCGAGAGCGATCTTCCCATCCATGGACGAAGCTGTGTTTACAAATATATACGGCCGTTCGTGCTTCAGGTTTACAGCCTTGATTCTAGCCCTCAGCTCATCCATGTCCACAATATCATCCTTTCATTTAAGAATTCTACAACATCCGTCTAATGGCCTGATACCATCGAAATAATAAGGACTGGCGGAGTTTTATGATCCGTTCCTTATCCTTGGAATAGATATCCATACGCCGTTTTGTATCCTGAATATTTTTCTGCAACAGCAGAATGTCGCGATCGAGCATCTTCAACTTTACCTTGGCCTCCCGATTTCTGTATTCTATCAACAGGTTTCCACGGCCTGTGGATTTCTGGGGTTGCGCAAGATAAGCCTCCTTCCAGCGTTTCAACAATCCTCTCTGGATGGTCTTTACTTCTCCAAGGCCTACCAGGGTTTGCCTTTCATGGATTCGTTCCGGGCCTTTTGCCAATATTCTGGTTCTCCACTGGTTATATTCATCTCCGAACCATATTTCTTCAATCAAGAACTCGGAGATAACTGTGGCACCATCTTTATTCCCCCGAGGGATGTATATACCTTCGGGCCCGATCTCCATGAAATACCAGGGTGTGTAATCAGTAAGAGTTGCATAACGGAGAAATGAGTCTTCCATCTTTGGGAACCTTTTCTTGTATCTCACTAGAAAGTCCGGTAGACCCTGCGTAATGTCAATCCTTCCTTTCTTTTTTTTCTCTTCCGTGGTCCGTTTTGAAAACAGCACTCTGTCCTGAAGATACGTGTCCAAATTATGCTCCATATGATATAAATTGCAGAGGTTTACAAGGTCATCTTTAATCAGAAGAAGTTCTCGCGCTTGGCTTGATGTGATATTTTGTACTTTACTCCCTTCAAGGGTCGGGTTTGGCAATCGGATCTGGAAAATATCTGCCCCGGACTTATGAGCAAATCTTATGGTATTGGGGAGTTTATTCCAGTTAGACCCGGTCAATATTACATTTATACATATCTTCAAAGAGTATCCAGGATGATTTTCAATAAACTTTTTTAATATTTGAAGTGCAGTTGTGATGTTCTCCCAGGAACCATTATTTGCCTGGTGCGCATAATGAGTAACATTGTCGGGCCCGGAAATTGAGAATTCGAATCTATCCACATCCGCATCCAACATTTTCTTTATATCACTGCCAGAAAGCTTCATCCCGTTGGAAATGATAGATTTAGTAACCCCTTCACCCTTGATGGTATTCAACAGGTTGAACAACAATTCCTTGCCATAATGGCATGAAACACCTCCCACGAACCGGAAATCACGGACCCCCATCTCTGTCATTTGTTTTACAATATCCTTTAGCTCATCGTCGGTCAGGAATTCCGGTTTGTCGCTATCATTACTGCGATTGATAAAAAGGGAGTAAACGCCGTCATCCAGGGATTGTTCCGAAAGGTTTATCTCACTGACCAGGGCATGCATCTTTCCTCCTACCGCCCATTGGTAGAGATGCATCGTCAACTCTTCAAAGGAAATGGATAGCATTGTTTCACTTTTCTCAATTATTCGCTCGTTAAGCTAATGTAAGGGGGGTTTTAAATATTTTCCATCTATTTTAAAATCCTTGGATGTAATCGGTATCCGATTTTTCCAGGGGAAATAACATAATGAACTAGATTATTATACACGTTCATGCAACTCGAAGTAGAAATAAAGACAAGGCTTCGAGGATCCGAAAGGTCCGAAATACATGTTTTCCTCTCTAATCACGGCGCGGTACTACTGAGCGAGACCATTGAAAAAGACATCTATTTTAACTCACGACTGGTCGATTTCAGAAAGACTGACGAAGCACTGCGTCTGAGGAGAACTCGAGCTATAAGCGATTTGAACGATGGGGAAATGGACCTACTTTTTCTAACATACAAGGGCCCGAAGATAGACGAAAACTCAAAGACTAGACGGGAGATCAATATCGAGTTAGATAAAGATCAGGCTAAGTCTTTAACGGAAATATTTAAGTCACTGGGATTTCATAAAAGCGGTATGGTGATAAAGACCCGGACCCAGATGTCATACAATGGATTCGTCATTTGTCTTGACATCGTGGAAGGATTAGGCGATTTCATGGAAATTGAGAAGATCGTCAGTGATGGGGAGCTTTTAGAGGGAATAGTAGAGAAAATGAAATCTCTGCTGCCCGGTACTGAGGAGAAAGAATGGATACGGGAATCCTATCTCGAGATGTGTGTAAAAGGAGGGAAATGATTGTTGGGGAAAAATATTATGGTTCATGTAATAGTTATCTTTCAGTTATTGCTGATAATTACATTCCCATCCAATCTGGCCGAAAGTAAGGCATCATGGTGTGGTTTTCAAACTAGATCCGACCTCAATATTACTGTCAATGGTTCAGAACCGGAACTTCCGCCTGTACCCCGTGCCGGAAAGGACCTGACAGTACAAATTAACGAACCCATGCAATTCAATTTATCAGGCTTAATCGATGATAAAGGAATCGTGAATTATTCCTGGACATTCGAATATTTGGGAAACGAGATACATTTATTCGGACCCGCACCCGAGTTTATATTCAAAGAGATCGGATATTATGAAGTAAATCTCACCGTAACTGACCGTGAGGGGAACAAGAGCTATGGTCAAATGAAAGTGACAGTAGAGAATTATAAGGAAAAAGTAAGGTTGGCGACAATTCTCGGAATAGGATTCGCTGGTATTAGTTTTCTGGGATTGATGGTATGGTCGTTCATTCTTGAGATAAAAGAAAAGCGTATCGGTAGGAAGAAGGACAGATCAAATTAGGAAGGGATTTGCTTATCTATCGATTAAGATGGTGCATAAGCGTTTTCCGGAATTCGAACCGGAAAACCAATTAGGAAACTTTCTTACAGTATTTGGATAATATATTATTGTATTATAGCTACTTGGGATATCGAATCCACTGAACCCAATTAAATCGAAATCTCAGAGACCTCGTAAACGTAAGACAACGTCTCTGAAATGAATCTCAATTTCCCCCCTATTTCAATTTGTATGGACTTTTCACTGCTTGTATTAAAAATTGATTCCAACTCACCCATAATGCCAATTCCCTGCTCGTTCACTCCCAGCCGTAGAACTTGATGTCCACTTTCATTTAGGATGAAATACCCCGTAAGCGTAATGTTAAGATCACCGTAAATGTTTTTTCTATCCGGCATCCCTCCTACAAATCCTTTCAGGCCCGTTTTGGCATCCCGATAAAGGTATGGCGATTCCTGAATCTGATCGATATTGATATTCTCCGTTGGGGCTTTTTCGATAAGCTCAATGAAAAAAGAAGTCATTTCAAGACCAAAGGTCTTTTCATTCTCTGTGAGTCTTCCCCTGACTTTCACAAGATCCCTGCGATCCATTCCGGATATATTAGAACCATCAGTGACGCTTACCTTCAATGTTCTGCCGCCGGTTTCTACCCTGTCCGAAAGAGTTATACTCGGAAAGATCGGATTGGGCTGGTACAGCACGTAACCTGTGATGTTGACCGGAAAAAACATAAACTCTCTTCGGTTGCTGGATAGAGATTCGAATGCTCTTCTGATGCCCAGTTCTTTCGATTCCCAAAACCCTTCCAATGAAATTGATTCGATCATATATGTCTGGAGAGACACCTCGTCGCGGGAACCGTCGATGAATGTGGTGAAGTTCACTTCAGACCCAATGGAAATGCGTTGGTCGATCTCGTAAATATACCAATCGACCTCGTACCTGCTTAAGGGATCGAACACCCTGGCCTTAACGAAGAAGTCCTTTTCCTCCAAATCAGAAACCACTCCCCTGGTTTGTATATATTCCCCTTTCCACGCGTTAATAGTTTCCAGAGCTATCGTTTTTCCCACAACGGTTCCCGTTTTTTTTATAAGAGAGGCCCTTGCTACCTGAAGTTCGAATCCATTATTTATCTTAACGATCTTTCCTGTTGCCTCCAGCCGGTCACCAGTGGACATGTCCAATCGGCCAGTTTCAACCACAACGGGCACAATAACGCCGCTTCCAGCCAGTTTGATCACGGTTTCCCCTCTTTCCGTGAAATAATACTCACAGACAACGCCGTCAACTACCACGGTTTCCCCTTCGTGGTCCTCGATATGGTTCAGACTTACAGCACCAGGTTTTGCCATCATCGCTAGAATCTGCAGTAAAGCTATTCCAATTATCGAGAACAACACTGCAAGGGCTGTGAACGAAAACTTCAATCTCAAACCGATCACCCAAAAACGAAGCGCCGAGGGAGGGATTCGAACCCTCGAGGTGACAAGCACCACGGGCTTTCGGGTAAGACGGATTGCGTTCATCTCCAGGCCCGCGCCTTACCTGGCTGAGCTACCTCGGCAATATAATCAGCTATGCTGGGGATTTCCCAGATCCACTGATTTCCACATTGAAATCTTGTTGTTTTATTTATGTTTTGCTGTTGAGTTAATCTTTATCTTCCGGGGGAGGAAACGAACATAGAACGAAGTATGAAGAATGAAGAATAGTGAAAATATAAGACTGATTGTCAGGCCATAAAATATTTAATTCTGACAGATGAATGAAAATACTCATATAATCATTAATATAATGACAGAATACTTTTTCGTACGTTCAATCCTGAGGAAGTTATAACATGCCCCCGGAATCTTTGGTTCTCCCTCCAGTCCAGTACCCTGATGACGATCAGGAAAAAGCCAAAAGGCATCAGGTACTATGGAAATACAACACAAATAAACCCATAAGCTGCGTGACGATCTCATCTTTGGGCAACAGAATCGCCATGGGTGGGGAGGATCATTATCTCTATTACTTCGACAAGGAAAAAGAACTCCTCTGGGATTACAACTGTCTTTCCCCGGTGACCTGCATTGCTATGAGTGAATCCGGGAACAATATTGCCGTAGGTACCGACAAACATGTTCTTCTGTTGAATGCAAAAGGTGAACTGGTATGGGAGAACAAGATAGGCACGAAAGTAACCTCGCTCATTATGACAAATTCCGGGGACCTCATTGGGGCAGGGTGCACCGGTCATAAGATTATTTTCTATGATCGTGTAGGTAATATCGTGAAACAGCATCGAACTGTTGCCAAAGTTTCTAGACTATGCAAGTCGGACGATGATCAATATTTTATAGCCGCATCCGAAGCCACCATAATGCTATTTGACCGAAGACCGGAATTGATCTGGAATTACAAGACTCAATGGAACATTCAGGCGGTTACGATATCCGGACTCGGTGAAATTATTGTGGTAGGGGCAATGACCTCCATATATTGTCTCAATAACCGACGCGATCTACTCTGGAAACACACTGGTAAGAATCTCGCGGATACTATCGAGGTATCACGATCAAAGGATTACATTCTTATTGGTGGCAGGGATGGTATCCTTTCCAGCTACAATGTTATGGGAAATCTGATCTGGCAGTACAAGACAGGGAGCGTTAAGGCAACAGCGAAGAAACTGGTGACCAAGGGTGTTACCACAACACAGATTAACGAAACTGGTCAACACATAGCCGTGGGCTCCGTGAACAAGAATGCGTATTTTCTTTCGAGGAACCAGGAGCTTCTCTACAAGTTTGAAGGAGATGACGAGATAACCGGGCTCGCCATGAGCAAAGTTGGAGCGACTATGGCAATCGTAGCCGGAAACACGATCCACTTGATTGAGAATGTGGGATTATATCCTTTACTTTTCGACCAGATGTCTCAAAAGATAAAGGAAGCCCACAATCACCGTATTGATGTCTCCAAACCGATGGAGAGATACAGGTCGTCACAGGATGAATACAAGAAAGGCAATTACGAGAAGGCATCGGCTTATCTGATATCGGTGATAAAACAGATCGATATCCAGCAGAATGTAGGTATAAAGGAATTGCTTTCAAAGGTCACCTTCAACATGGCGAAGGCCGAGGTAGCCGATAAGGACCTTACATCGGTCAAGGAAATGCTGGCCCGTGCGAAGGAAATATACAAGAAGGGTAACTTTTATCGGGCAGTCGCCTCCTTTCATAATGTTATAGATAGATTGGAGAGCATGAACAGGGAAGAAACCCCACCTCCAAAAGAGGTGCCTCCACCAGAAAGGACCCCTTCCAGCGTTCCCCGAATGAAACCTGAAGCACCCAAACAGAAAGAAGTCCCTTTACCAGCACCTAGGGATCGCGTCGTAACGAAACGCGAGGTTGTTCCGCCTCCACTACAAAAAGAAAGAGTTGCCAATCGACCTTCTGCTGCCGAGATATTGAAGAGGGACAATCTGATGAGAGAGGTGATGGTGATGCTTGAAAACTTCGAGAGAAGAATCACTTCACTGCACGGCGATGGTATGAATGTAAACTCTCTAGAGGAAGTGGCAAAGGAGGCAAGAATCGTTTTTAATAATGGGGAATATCAGAAAGCCGCCGATTTCATCAAGCTTGGTGAAAAGGAAGCTGCATTATTCCTTAAACGCGGGGAGAAGAAAAAGGCTTTGGATCTCCTCAGTAATATTACCGTGAAAATGACGAATGCGAACTCCAAGGGTATTGATATTACTGAATGCGAGCTAATTATGGCCAAGGGCGTAAAGGCTTTCGAGAACGATATGTTTGCAGAGAGCATAGCAATCATCGAAAAGCTGGGTGCGGATATCGAGCGAATGATCCAGAGATCTTCACCGAGATATGGGAACGTGCGGCAGCTTATAAAGCAGGTTTCAGACGAGATAAAGTTGTTAAAAAATGCAGGGATGAACACTATTGACCTCGAGGATATGATCGATGACTGCTGGGTTCATCTCGATTCCGATATCCCCTTCGTTGAATCCCTTGTCAAGGAAGCAAACGAGAAGATAAACCTATTAAAGGACCAGCACGAGGGGATAATGGAGGAGTTCAGGGAATCGCTCTCACGTATCGAGGCCCTGGAACACAAAGGATACAACACCACCAAGGTTCAGGGTACTTATCAGGACGCTCTGATAGTCCTCTACAGTGGTAATCTGAAGAAAGCCCTCGAGCACCTGGATCAACTGAGGGATGAACTGGACGAACTGGAGCAGGAGGGTGGGTCGGACGAAGGGCTGAGCGTAAAGGTCAAGGCCCTGTCTGACAGTCTTAAAGAGAGGATCGCACACCTACAGGACGAGATCATAATGAAGAACGAGGAACTTTCCAAAAAAGAACACCAGATATCCGAGTTCTACATCACAATCAGGGAGATGGAGGAGAGGATGGCGGAGATGGAAAAGAAAGCAGAGGCCCTTAAAGACTGTCCAAGCTGCTCTCACCCAAGTTCGACTGGCAGCAAATTCTGTGGAGAATGCGGTTTCCGTTTCGAGATGAACTGTCCAAGCTGTGACACGATTATTCCCGAGGGTTTCCTTTTCTGTGGTAAATGCGGTACAAAGATCGAGTGAGAATTTTTTTTAATACTGTATAAACGGTACTCTGCGAATTTATATGTTCTTGTCCCCAAATGTGAATGAGTGTCCGATATAAGAAAATCAGGACTAAAATGTCGGAGTATCGCAAATTAGGGATAATATACCTATAGAGTTTCATATCCATTATTGATTATGCTACTCTCGATATGACTTCCGGAGTTATGCCCTTTTCGGTTGTGATGGAATAGGTCATTATAGCCGCCTTTCCGGGATAGTTCCTAACTTTCCTGATAATAAGACGCGTCTCGTATTCGGTACCCACCGTTATCAGATTCATCTCTATGACGATATCGGCAATGGCGTCGAGAGCGTTCTCGGTCTTCCTGTCGTGCATGTCGGCCGTGAGCGTAATGAGGGCCAGTCCCTTGTTATAATAGGTATGGGCCTTGATGGTCCTCATTGCTGAAATGACCTTTGAGGGGGAATAGTTCTCGAGAAAAAAGTCAAGCGAATCCACCACGACGCGAAAAGGAGGCGACATGTCCGAGATTGTGTAGCTCACATCTCTGAGAAAGTTTGTTTCCTCTCGTTCTTCCGACCTTGAGGCGTCGATCAATCTCAACAGGTCCGATACCGTGAGACCGTCCCTCTTTAATTTAGATATCTCCAGTTCTCTGGCCAGCACCCTGTCAAAATACGATGAAGCAATGTCAAGAATATCCAGGTTGGTTGACCAGCCGTACTGCTTTATGACACGTATGACGTCCTCGAGACGCTCGTCCGTGGAAATATACAGAACGCTTTCCAGGGTTTCCGCACCGGAAGTGAACTGTTTTGCGAACAGGTCCATTCCAGCTCCCGGTGCGCCCTTTACGAGGATCGTGAACCCTGCGGGAACCCCGCCATCAATGAGGATGCGATCGACCTTTGGGATCCCGATACTTAAACTAGCCATTGTCTCACCTTATTTCAGACCTTTTTACGGAGGTCCACCGTCTCGTCGCAGGTCATCTGGAGTATTTCTTCCAGGTCCCTTGGCAAACCCCTTCCGACGACAAGCATTATCGAAAAGATATCTCTAGCCCGCAGTCGATTTATGAACACGTGGAGAAACTCTTTCAAAATTTTATCCCTGTTGTATATCCCCAGTGCGTTGACCGAATCAAGGAACAGGAATTTCTGCGGGGCTGCTATCTGCCGGAATGCCCAATCCACCTTCAGGAGAACGGTTTCCAGCATGGTGGGGCTCTCAAGGTTCACTACCTGTTTTGAAGCCATGGAGGCACCACCTACCATATAGGATATGCAGTCAATGAAATAGGTATCGGCGATTCGAATTTTCTGAGCGAGCAGCTTGTTCATTATGGCTCTCGCCGGTCTTGTTATTGTGACGTATCCCCCTCCCATTTCCCTCTGTTCAGTTGTGTAAAAAAGCGTATTGGTTATAGCGGGGAAGTATTGATCCGTATCGACAAAGAGAGCTGTGATCGAATAATCGGGCATCATGTTGAACTGATCTATGAGTTTATTCTCGAATTCGCTCATCTACTCACCTGAAAGTCCCCATTTCAGCAGCGGGACCATTAACGCCCCTTCCGTTGAAAGGTCCATCACATATTTTGCCCTGGAATGGGCCGTTCCTCGCATCTTTATGATCTGGATGGTTCTCATCATATTACCCATTCTCTCAACATCCTCCTGCAGTATGATCCCGTCAGACACCGCTTCTTCCACATCATAGGTGGAATAACGACCGGCGGATCCCGCCAACTCGGATATTAAAAGGGTGGTTACTCCGAAATGGGTGAACATCCGGGATAAGTTGAAAACCAGTTCTCTTATTTTACTGGGCTGGGCGAGCCTGGAACATATTGCGGTGATGGAATCTATTACTGCTCTTTTTATATGTAGAGCTCTCACAGTGTCGATCAGGGCCCAGAGAAGCGTATCGATATCCTCGATGGTCCGGTCCTCGCCCAATAGTCCAAGCCGATTGTACAGGAGAGATACGTCAATTATGAACAATTTGTTCTCTTCGATCAGATTTTCTGTGAAGAAACTAAATGCTCTCATGTTCTCAAGAAGCTTTTCATAGGGTTCCGTAACGGAGAAATATACACCGTTTTCACCCCTTGCGGCCCCATATGTAAGATACTCGATCCCAAGTGTCGTCTTTCCAGTGCCACAGGCTCCTGACAGGAGAACGACATTGCCCTCCGGAATCCCGCCATTTAAAGCTGCATCTAATCCCTCGATTCCCGTTACACATCTTTTTCTGGCAGGCATGCACCGGTTGATTAAGGTGCTTGTTTAAAAATTTAACTATATGAATCACGTACAGATAATCTGATTAGAACAATATGCCGGGTAACCCCATATAATCTCGAATGAATCTACTTCGAAAATTTGGGATTTCGAATTAAAAGAGTGTATCAATATTTATATATATAAATAAGATAATATCATAATGAATTTTATTCCAGTAAAGGAAAATCCAGGTGTTGCCAATGATTGATAATGGAAGACCGTTAAAAAAATTCATGATAGTAGGTGCTATAATATTGTTATTGTGTTCAACTCTTTTGTCCGGCAAGGGCGTCTTTGAGATGAGCACCGATTCACTCATCATACGGGATGAGGAAATGGCGAAGAAGTCGACCAGAGGGAAATATGACCTTGAGGATGTAAAGGAAGCCATTGAGAGAGGGTTGACTTACCTGAACGACACGAAACTTCCGGACGGTGCCTGGTACCAATCAGGTTGGTACGGGAAGAACACCAATATGGTGGGGAGTTGTCTTAGGGCTTTTGTCGATTACAATGCAACCGATCCCAGGTGGCAGGATGCTATCGAAGGCGGTGTACGCTTCCTTAGGTACGTGTGGCATGATCCGGCGGATTATCCTGCAGGCTCACAGAGGGACAATAATGGAGGGGCTTTGTGGAACGACCGATTTGCACCTAACGGTTATTCTCACGGAAAAATGTATTCACAGGGCTCGGCAACCTCTGCACTCATCGATTACTATTTCCATACTCAAGATATATCGCTCCTGCCATACATCAACGAGTCCGTTGCCCTTATCGTTCGGGCCCAGAACACACCCCGCAGACCAAATACAATGAACGGCCCACGCTCTGAGGGAGGGTGGAGGTACACCCCGGATTATCGTGGATCGGACACTTCTCTATCGGGCTGGAACATTCATGCCATCGTGCTTGCAGAGTCTTCAGGTATATATGACGTACCCGATGATGCTTTTGAATATTCCGTGAAATGGCTGAAAAGCGTTTCCAGCGGAAGCGGTTTCGGTTACAGCAGTCGTTCAACCCGCGACGCGAACACTGCAGTCGGTCTTTATTGCATGTACCTTTTAGGCCAGGGCGAAACCCCGGAGGCTCAGGGTGCATTACGATCAGTCTTGAACTGGGGGCCCCGATACCGTGTTTCCAGTTTCTACTTCACCTATCACGCCACCATTGCCATGTATCTCGTCGGGGGCGAAGAGTGGAAGAACTGGAATGAGGAAATTCAAACCGCACTTCTGGATAGCCAGAACCAGGATGGTAGTTGGAACGGTGATTACGGGATTGTGTGGGGTACCGCAATGGCCATCGCCTGCTTGAATCTTGGTATAAGTCGACCCAACGAGGTCGCTCTTTCCCCTCAGAAAGACCCGGTGACGGGTGAGGAGGAACCCATGGTGAAACTGGTAGAGCCCGAACATACGGTGACCTACAACATCTCTGTGGGCTCCGAACTGGGTTTTGTGGAGAATCCACTTTCCAAACCTTACCAGGAAGCTGATACCGTCGAGCTGACTATAACTGAACCATTACCGGGGTGGTCTGCCGAGCTGGAAACACCAAACACACCGGACGACGGGCTGACTCAGCCGGATGGCAGTAAGTTGTGGTGGGTGGAATTAGAAATGAAGGAAATGACCAACATCACACTGAAAGTAACAGCCCCGCCTCTAGGTCGTATGAGCGAGCCCTGCGTTGTCAACGTGATCGCGAAACTGGAGAACGAATACGGTGTTACACA
>JASLWR010000023.1:47248-49139 GCA_030740765.1 Thermoplasmatota archaeon | reverse complement strand
ATCCAGTGATGAATATGCACTCACCATCGACAAGGAGATTTGAAAACAGCCAAATCACTGGGAAATTTGTTAGTGCCTACTGAACAGTATGATCGGAATACTTACCGGCGCCCCCGGTTCTGTGAGAGGCGAACAGCTGGCACCGGGCACGGAATGGTTCGAAACGGAGGAAGGAGTTCGTTCCTTGGCTGTGGGAAATTTTGACAATCGTAACGGTGTCGATATAGTGACAGCCAGTGGCGAGAACGATTCGGTGACCGTGTTCCTAAACAACGGTAACGGAGGTTTCGAAGAGATCAATTATGGAACTGGAACGCAGCCGACATCGGTTGTGGTAGGTGATGTGGATAACGACAACAAACAGGATATTATTACTTCTAATTGGGGAAACAATTCAATATCCGTACTGAACAACAGCGGATTGGGTATTTATCCGGTCAATAACGAATACTCTGTGGGACCGAATCCCACTTCGGTAGCGCTGGGGGATCTGGATGGTGTGAACGGACCGGATATCGTTGCGACCATTGGAAACGATTCAATCGCAATTCGATACAATGATGGCGCCGGTGGATTCGGGGGGCAGGTGGATTATTATTCGGTTGGTGGAAACCCTTTATCGGTTCGATTGGGTGATCTCAATGGTAATGGAAAACTTGATATTGTCACTGCAAACCGGGATGATAGCGATGTAACGATCCTAATAAATGACGGGACCGGCCAATTTCCATTGAATTTTTCCATGGAAACTGCCATACGTCCTAACTCGGTTTTTCTTGCTGACATAAATGGTGATAGGAATACTGACATTATAACCACTGGTAGTTCATTTGTATCGGTGATCAGGAATAACGGGGTAGGGTTCGAGGAAAGGATGGATTATATGGTGGGAGCCAAGTCCAGTGCCGTGGTGGCCGGGGATGTGGATAATGATAAGGATCTGGATATCATCACAACCAATGACAACGATCACAGCGTCACCATACTATACAACAACGGAATTGGTCGGTTCAGTAAGAGTATAGATTATGCAGTCGGTACCTTTCCAAAGGATCTCGTATTGACGGATCTAGATGCTGATTCCGACCTCGACATTATAACTGTGAACTTTTGCGATAGAAATTATCATCCCTTCGGAACCCCCTATGTCTCCATGCTTATGAACAACGGCATGGGCAGCTTCGGATGCGGGAGGAGGGACTATGAACTTGACAACCGCCCAAACGAGTTGATAATCGATAACTTGAATTCAGAGCTATATGGATTGGATGTTTTGATCTCCAATGGTAACAAAGTAGCTCTTTGGGATGATAATTACGTGGGTATTTTAGGGAATCTGTCCGATGTGAACGCATTCAACCCAATCACATCACTCGCGGTGGGTGACGTGGACGGGATAAATGGCAAAGATATCATCACACTACACAAGGTCCAAAGTAAGATAAAAGTAATGATGAACGATGGGAATCGAAGTTTTGCATTTCCTATTAATTATTCTTTGAATGGTTCCCTGGATGACATGGCCTTCATAAGCGATACCGAAAGGATCGTAGTTGTGAATACTGATGATAACAACATTAGTGTATACACCACCGTAGGAGGTGTGATTGCCGGCCCAACCAATGTAAGCACTATTAACGGCCCGGAATCCGTTTATGTTGGAAATCTTGACAAAGCCAATAACTTGGATGTCGTTGTTTATAATTCAAAAAGAATTTCAGTTTTGCTTACCGATGGTGCCGGAGATTTCCTGGCAAGCACGGATTACGGATTCGGATTGGACGAACTTTCACTGGCTGATATCGACGATGACGGCGATGACGATATTATCGGTGTGCTGACCAACAATGATAATTTAATGATTTATCTCAATGTGGGTTTAGGTGTTTTC
>JASLWR010000023.1:0-47238 GCA_030740765.1 Thermoplasmatota archaeon | reverse complement strand
TTTTCAATGCCGTATCCAGTTCGAGTTATGCAGTTGGCAGTCAACCCGTTTCCGTTGGAGTGGCCGATCTCAACGGAGACAACAAGCTTGACGTCGTGACTGCTAACGAGGAAGATGAAACTGTCAGCATCCTGTTCAACAACGGTGATGGAACCTTGGGGTCGAGGACGGACTACAATGTTGGCGGAGAACCGGAAAAGGTGTCTCTGGGAGATTTCAATTTCGACAGCGATATAGACATAGCAGCCTTGAACACAAAAACGAACGAATATTCTGTTTCCTTACTGATGAACCTAGGTGACGGTATGTTCTATCAGGATTCGGACAAGGACGGTTTTTCAGACGATATCGACGAGTTCCCCATAGATCCCAGCGAGTGGTTTGACAGCGACAGCGACGGATACGGCGATTTTTTCGACCAACTCCCATGGAATAGATTGGAGTACGTTGACCAGGATGGGGATTATCGCGGAGATACATTCTCAGATGTCTTTCCAGATGATAACACCCAATGGGATGATCGTGATGGAGATGGTTTCGGTGACAATAGACCAGGATCAACGGTCACAATTCGGGGAATCGAATATCAAGTCATATATGGTGATCTTTTTCCTGAAAATCCCCTGGAATGGGTTGACAGCGACGGAGACGATATTGGAGATAACAGCGACCCGGATGATGATAATGACGGATATGATGACAGTGTGGAAATAAGCGAGCAGAAAGATCCTTACAATAACAGCGATACGCCAGATGACCTTGATGGTGATTATATCCCCGATTCAACTGACGATGACAAAGATGATGATGGATATTCGAACACACAGGATGCCTTCCCCGTGGACAATACAGCCTGGCTGGACACCGATCGGGATGGATGGCCGGATTATAATTACTTCTGGCAAAATGGCACTTATTTGAACAACGATACCGACGACGACAATGACAATTGGCCCGATTACGGCCCGGACGGAGAACCTGGTGTAGCCGGTGTAGACGATAACGGGTACGACGGTGTTGACGATTACTGGGAGATGACATGGTGGGGAAGCGACGATGACATGTTCCCCTTGGATAAACGTGAATGGCTTGACACCGACAACGATGGAATTGGTAACAGTGCCGATACCGACGACGATAATGACGGGTCCTTGGATACCCAGGGTGCTTTTCCCACGAATAATTCCATCTGGCAGGATAATGACAAGGACAATTGGCCCGATTTTTTTGTCTCGCAAAATGGCACATATGTGAATGACGATCCTGATGATGACGGGGACAACTGGCCCGATTTCGGCCAGGACGGACAACCCGGTGTCGCTGGTGTGGACGATGACTGGTGGGGCGGTGTTGACAATTACGAGGAGCAGGGCTGGTGGGGGAGGGACTATGGTGATTTTAATAAGTAAAGCCACTATTACCAGACTAAATAGAATATAGACAAAGGATGATGATAACTATGGGAAACATAAAACAAAAAACAAGAACGACCTTTAGTGGATTGATCATACTGGGATTGGTATTTAGCAGCGGTATAGGCTTTCTTATATTCACCTCAGACTCTGTAGCGGGTAAAAAGATAGAGACCAGTGCCCCGTGGTATAGCGTTGGCGATCAACCCTATTCAGTCTTTCTGGGTGATGTTAACGGTGATAATAAACTGGACATCGTTACGGCCAATTCTCTGGATGATACCGTCTCGGTTCTGAAAAATAACGGTGGTGGTGAGTTTGATTCAAAAGTGGATTATCTGGTCGGTGACTGGCCTACTTTTGTTTATCTTGGCGATCTGAACAATGATGGTCGTTTGGATATTGTTACCGCCAATAAATTGAACGATACTATTACGGTGCTCATAAATGACGGTTTTGGTGCGTTTCCGGTCGCGGGGACCCCCGGAAACGATAACGACGACAGAACGGACTATGATGTGGCCGAAGATCCGAGGGGGGTCTGTATTGGTGACGTGGATGGCGATAATGATATGGACATCGTTGCTTCCGCCTATACGGCTAAAAAGATCTCAGTGCTTAAGAACAACGGTACTGGTGGATTTGCTCCCAAGACGGATTTCAGTACTATACATAAACCATACGGTGTAATATTGGGTGATCTTGATGGTGATAACGACCTGGATGTTGTAGCCACCCGTTATTATAACACGAACAACGGCGGAGTTTCGGTACTGAAAAATGATGGAAATGGATCATTCGGTTTCATAACGACCTTCCTTATAGAACAATATCCTCAATCATTCGATCTGGGTGATGTTGACGGCGATGGGGACCTGGATGTAGTGGCGGTCAATATAAATGCCAAAATCGTCACGGTGCTTAGGAATGATGGCGGAGGGGGTCTCGGCTCCAGGGCGGACTTCAGCACGGGTTTAGATCCGGTTTCGGTCAAATTGGGTGATCTCGACGGTGATAATGATCTTGATATAGTAACTGCAAATGGCGGTGCCCATACTTTTTCGGTTCTCAAAAACAACGGTATAGGTTCATTTGGTTTACAGACGGAATACACCATCGGGGAATCTCCAATATCGATTTTTTTGGGAGATATCGATAATGACGATGATCTGGATGTAGTAACCGCGAATACGAGTCCGGATACGATATCGGTGCTCAAGAACGTCGGGTCAGGTCTGTTCGGCTCCAAGAGGGAATACCCGACCCGGGATTCTCCGAAGAAGTTGTTTTTGGGTGACGTAGATGACGACGGCGATCTGGATATTGTGACTCCCGGTTGGTCAAATGATGAAGTATCTATATTCAAAAACGACGGTGCAGGCGGTTTCGGGCCCCGGACAGATTACGACGTGGGCGATGGTCCTTTTTCAGTATATTTAGGTGATCTCGATGGTGATGACGATCTCGATTTGGTTGTTACCAATATAAATGCGAACACGATTTCAATACTTCTCAATGACGGTTCCGGTGAATACCCTTTATCTGATACCCCTAATGATGATGGCGATAATAGAACGGATCACGATGTCGGCAAAGACCCGACATGTGTTTATCTTGCCGATGTTGATGGAGACGATAAACTGGATATAATTACCTCGAGCAGGTCGAATGACACGTTCACGGTCCTTCTCAATGACGGTTCCGGCGGATTCCCGATCTCGGGAACGCCCGCCAGTGACGGTGATAACCGGACTGATTTCGGTGCTGGTTACGGACCTGAATCCATCTTTCTCGGAGATTTGGATGGTGATGACTATCCGGATATTTCAGTCGCGAATTTTCATGATGATTCGGTCTCGGTGCTAAAGAATGATGGCTCCGGCGTTTTTGGTTCCAAGGTGGATTATGCGGTTGGTGATATGCCCGTGGGAGTACATTTGGCTGATGTGGATGGTGATGGAGATCTGGATGTCGTAGCGGCCAATGGTGGGGATAGTAAGGTATCCGTGCTCAAGAACAATGGTACTGGCGTTTTCGGTGGCAGGATCGATTACCCGGCGGGTAAAGGCGCTGGGTCGGTCTATCTCGGTAATGTAGACGGCGATAACGATCTGGATATTGTAACGACCAACAACAATGCGGATTCGATATCAGTGCTCAGGAACAATGGATTTGGTATGTTCGGGACCCGGACTGATTATGCTGTGGGCGGTATGCCGCTCTCTGTGAGCTTGGGCGATCTGGATGATGATGCGGACCTGGATATCGTGGTGGTAAATATGGACGATGATACAGTCATGGTGTTACTAAACCGCGTCTTGACTGATTTCATGCCGGATGCTGATGGCGATGGATTTCCGGATTTTATCGATACGTTCCCCGAGAATAGGTTCGAGTGGGAGGACAGCGACGGTGATGGATTCGGAGATAATATCGATGACATCCCGTGGAATCCGTTTGAATATTTGGATGCCGACGGCGATGGCCATGGTGACAGTTTCGACGATGCTTTCCCGGATAATGCATCCGAATGGAAGGATTCCGATGGCGACGGGCATGGAGACAATAGTGACTGGGCACCATTAAATCCCCTGGAATGGGCGGATTCGGATTCCGACGATGTAGGTGATATTTCGGATTTCAGACCTTATGATGGGACGCAGTGGTCCGATACCGACGGCGATGGCCATGGTGACAATAAATCCGGCTGGAATGGCGATGCATTTCCCTATAATCCATCGGAATGGAACGACACGGACGGTGACGGACGCGGTAACAACGGAGACCTGGATGATGATAATGATAGTTATTCGGATTTGGCCGAGGAAGGTTATTCCGATCCGTTGAATGTCTCGGACACACCGCCCGACCATGACGCCGATTTTCTTCCGGACCATATGGACGATGACGATGACGATGATGGTTATCTGGATGATGTGGAAATAAGCTATGGGAAAGATCCTAAGGATAACTCTTCCACGCCCCCCGATAACGATGGAGACCTTATACCCGACGACCTTGACGCCGATGATGATAACGATGGATGGATGGACGCCGAGGAGGTTCTCGCGGGTTCGAACTTGACGAATAATGCCTCAGTGCCGGCGGATACGGACAGCGATGGGATACCGGACTACCAGGATACAGATGATGACGATGACGGTTATTCCGATATTATGGAAGGCAATTACGGCAGCAACCAGACCAATGCCTCATCCATACCCGACGATAATGACGGTGATTACACTCCCGATGATATAGATATCGACGATGACAATGACGGGTACCCGGATTCACAGGATGCTTTTCCAATGGATGATACTGCCTGGCAGGATAATGACAAGGATTCGATCCCCGATTTTAATTTTGACAGGCAAAATGGCACCTTTGTGAACAATGATACTGACGATGACGGGGACAATGCGCTTGATTACGGCTTGGATGGGCAACCCGGTGTCGCCGGTGTAGATGACAATGGGGATGGTGATATCGACGACTACTGGGAGCAGGGCTGGTACGGAAGCGACGACGACATGTTTCCACTGGATAAAAATGAATGGGAAGATGAGGACAGCGACGGTACGGGCAATAACTTGGATGCCGATGACGATAATGACGGGCAGATAGATTCCCAGGATGCTTTCCCATTAGATGATACCGCCTGGCAGGATAACGATAAGGACGATATTCCCGATTTTAATTACTACTTGGAGAATGATACCTATGTGAATACCGACGAAGATGATGACGGGGACAACTGGCCCGACTACGGCCCGGACGGACAACCGGGCGTCGCCGGTGTTGACGATGGCGGGTCCCCCGATATAGATGAACGCTGGGAGCAGGGGTGGTGGGGAAGCGACGATGACATGTTCCCCCTGGATAAACGTGAATGGAAGGATACTGACGGAGACGGCATGGGCAATAACGTTGATACGGACGACGACGATGACGGTTTTCCGGACCTCATAGAGCAGTCGGTGAACACCGACCCGGAGGATGACGAGGATATGCCCGCCGATGAGGACGGGGACTGGATACCGGATCTGACCGACTCGGATGATGATAATGACAACTGGACCGATCAAGAAGAGAACGCTGCAAAGACCGATCCGCTGGACAGTGAGTCGTTTCCGAAAGATTCCGACGATGACGGGATACCGGACTATCTTGACGGGGACGACGATAATGACGGGTATTTGGATAGTCTGGAAGTGGATGCCGGAAGCGATCCAAAGGTGGCTGGTGACACCCCTGATGATAATGACGCGGATTACCTGCCCGATGGCCTTGACCCGGATGACGACAACGACGGTTACTCCGACGTAGTCGATGCTTTTCCTTTCATTTCCACCGAATGGTTGGACACTGACGGGGACGGTATAGGCGATAATGCCGACCTCGATGACGATGGCGACAATATTTCGGACGTCATGGATCCCTTTCCCCTAAATCCTCGGGAAGTGATGGATTCCGACAAGGACGGCGTGGGGGATAACGCTGACCAGGACATAGATAACGATGGGATCGCAAATCCCCTGGATGCCTTCCCCTATGACAAAAATGAGTCGAAGGACAGCGATGGTGATGGCTTAGGGGATAACATAGACACGGACGATGATAATGACGGTACTCCCGACACTGAAGAAGCGCAACTGGGCTACAGCCATGATGCATACGGCACAAACAGATCTCTGTTGTTCTCCGAGGATCCGCAGGAATCGAAGGACACAGACGGGGACGGAATAGGCAATAATGCCGATCCCGACGATGACAATGACGGCATCCCGGACAAGGACGACCGGCATCCCAAGGATCCGGACGCCGGGTGGATACGGCTATTCAGCTACAAGCTGCCTACAAAATACATCATTAACTTCCTCGAAATAATTGGAATGTCAAGCCCGTTACTGGTGTGTCTGCTGGTGCTAGGCCAGGCATGGAAATGGCGCAGATATCATTTTATAAAAAACGGAATCGAAGGAGCCGAGACTCGTAAAGAGATCGACCGTTTCTGGGATTCACGTGCGGATCTCATGATAAACGGCGGAGTGGTGGACGTAAGAGAAGCCATAAAGCTGAAGGACCTCTTCGATAAGAGAAGAAAGAAGATGAAAAAGAAACATAAAAAGAACAAATACAAATACTGGGAAGGTCCCCAGCCGCCCATGATGCCCATGGCAGAATATCCAATGGAAGGAATGGAGGGGGCGCCGGAGACCGGGGATGCGCTGGCCGCACCCGCCATTGATGATTCATCAGAGCAATCCGAAGAGATGATCGTGGAAGAACCAGTGGAAATTCCAATGAAAGAAGATACGCAGAGACCCGATATTATCGAAGAGATCCCCGAGGATGCTTTCGAGGAACCGGAAGTGAAAGAAGAAATAACGGTGGTGGAAGATATGGTTTCTGCACCTGAAGAAGAACCGGAGGATCAAGCGGAGCCGGACAGTCCCGAAGAAAGTTCAGGGATTCTTTTCGAGGAAGCATTGGACAAACCGGAGCCGGATGTGGGAAGCGATTGGGATGAAGTGGAAGAAAACCCGGCCGATGCTCTCGAGGAAGAACTGGAGGAAGAAATGTTCGATATGTCCGAGGATTCGATAGAAGCGGATGAGATCGGTAAAGGCACACCTGTTGGCGTGCCAAACTTTCAATCCGAGCCAGACGGTCTCGGCTTTTCAAGTGAAGATGAGTGGGGTGAACAAACCGCACCCCCGACTTCGATAGATATTGAACCAGCAAAGGAACCATCGGATACTCCTCCGCCCCCCGAGGCCCTGCCGCCCTCCGATGAGATCGATTTCGACGACCTGATGGACGAGCTGGGTTAGTTACGGACCGCACTGTTAGAAGTGACGAAGGTGCATAGAGACTGAACAAGTCACACCTTGTTCAGTCAGATGCGCCAAGGGTACAGCGAGATTTAACAAGTCACGTCTTGTTCTGTTTAGGAAACTGAGCTTGATCGCTAACTGGATGGTTAAGAGCTGACCACTAATTGCCAAAGTAATTCTATTTGGAGGTAGAATAAAATGGTTGAGAAATCAATTACTCTCATTATTGTCATTGCATCGCTATTGGTCGTTGGATGTCTAAATAATAGTCCAGAAAAGGAATTATCAGAGTCAAGAAACCACCGACAGGATATGCGAGATCTTGTCCAGGGGATAAGTGCATATTCAAAAAAGATCGATCCGGATTTCCTGATCATTCCTCAAAACGGGCATGACATCCTGTCAATGGATACAGACGCAGCAGCTCCCCCGGCTATGGAGTACATAAATGCCATTGACGGCGTGGGACAGGAAGACCTTTTCTACGGCTATACCGACGATGACAGTGCCACGTCGTCTTCAGACAGTGAAGGGCTTATGGCTCTTTTGGACCTCGCCGAGGAAAACAGCGTCCAGGCTATAGTCACGGATTACTGTTTTACCGAATCGAAGATGGATGATTCCTATGAGAAGAACTCCAATAAGGGTTACATATCCTTTGCAGCAGACCACAGGGATTTGAACAATATTCCGGTTCATCCGCAGGAGGCTTATAACGTAAATGCGGATGATATCGTTTCGCTTGCCGAAGCCAAGAACTTCCTATACCTACTGGACCCATCCGGTTTCGACGAAAAAGCGGATTACTTAGAGGCGCTGAAAGCCACAGACTATGATGTTCTCATAATTGACGCGTTCTTCGACCCGGAGATGCTTTCAAAAGAAGAAGTCTCATCACTGAAGGTCAAGAATAACGGAGGGGGGCGACTTGTGATCTCATATATGAGCATCGGCGAGGCAGAGAACTACCGGTATTACTGGCAGGATGATTGGAAAGTCGGCTCACCGGATTTTCTTGATAAAGAGAATAAAGAATGGGAAGGTAATTACAAGATCCGCTACTGGGAACCGGAGTGGCAGAAAATAATCTACGGGCAGGGGACGTCCTATCTCGACCGATTGCTGGACATTGGATTCGATGGAGTGTACCTGGATATCATCGAAGCATTCGAATACTTTGAGAATCAGTAAAAAGATTGTTTATAATAATTCCAGCAATTCTTCCACAGGTATATCGGCAACTCTTAATATTGCTCTCAGAGTGCCCTTTGCAATTTCTTTGTGATTGGGGATTGTCAAAGGATTTTTATATGGATGTCGTAAGTGAATATGGCTTCCTCTTTGATCCCTGACATAATATCCAATCTTCGCGAGGGCTTTAATTAGTTTTTTTCCAGAGATGACCGGTATTTGGCTCATATTGACACGGCCAATAACACTTCTTTTATATTTTCATCTCTTCGCAAAGGTACACCATCTTCAGCTAGACAGGCGACATGTAATTCTATAGCCTCACGTATATTCTCCAGTGCTTCATCTTCTGTTTTTCCTTGAGAGATACAACCTGGCAGGGAAGGAACGGTGGCGATATACCAGCTATCTTCGTCCTGTTGAATAACTACTTTAAAATTCATCATATCACAAGATGATTATTGTTTTTGTACCATATAAGATTTTTGATTTTACTTATTCACTAGCACTTGGTTTTGATCAATAAGAAAAGATTAG
Organism: Thermoplasmatota archaeon; assembly: GCA_030740765.1. Classification (GTDB taxonomy): domain Archaea; phylum Thermoplasmatota; class Penumbrarchaeia; order JASLWR01; family JASLWR01; genus JASLWR01. The sequence continues at coordinate 38,258 of JASLWR010000023.1, read as the reverse complement.
CCTTTGGATTCACTTCTCCACTGCATCTGATTCGTAAGGATCATAAATAGTTTTCAATCCCTCGCCTCCAAAATCTCAGAAACATTTTTGTCTATTCCCGGATCGGCGTGGATAACTATTTTTATACCTCTATCCAATAATATCTCTTTGAATTCTTCAATACTCAATTCAGATATTTCTGCGGCTTTGCCAAGTGATACTTTTTCCATTTTATACAATTCGATAGCAGCAGCAGTTTTTAGTTGTGTACGGTTTTCAAGGAAAACACGAAAGGCATCTTTGATCACATCAGATTTGGAAGAATAGTATCCCGAATGTACCAATGATTCAATTTCCATTTCCATTATTGGAGGAAGGCTGAACGCGCTAACCATTTTATCACTTGTTTATAAATAGTTTATAATAGTTATAAATATCCCCATAGAAAACACTCTTTTTATTATTTAATTACAATAATATTAAGCCCTTAGTGAATGTTCGTTATAATTAACCGACAGTAGACCTACATGGTTTCCTTTAGACTTCTAAGATTACTTATTATTCTGGTGTTTACGACATTTCATTAGCACAATAATATTGAACATTTGTCCAATAATATGGGGGGGAACATTTGTTGATAATTGAACTAAATTGAGGAATACATCATTCCCGATTAGACCCTGGTTCATGCACCTTATGATTCACTTCCCCACTCCGCCAAACCCTCCGTGCGATTCTCTACAGTCTGCATGAATTCCCACCTGTCTATCGGTCTACCAGACCGGACCAAAGGCTTTGATCGAATAACGCAGGGGGGGATAGGAATCTTGGTTGGAAGTTATCATTTTAACCCGCTCATCCATATCTTACGGTATGGGGGATTTCATCATCTTTCTTTATTATTTGCCAACCGCCATTTGGAGCAATTTCCTTTTCAAAATGTATTTGATGATAATCGGATAGATTATCGTTTTGTCTTCCAAAGGAAAAAAATACTTTGATAGTGATTTTCTTATCGGATACAGTCCTATTTTTTTCCGAAGTATTTGAATATATGATAATTTCACTTATATTGGGAGATGTGACGTTCTGAAGCCTATCATAGTTAAAATTGGGTATTAGTGTTAACATCATTAGTGTGAACTCAGAAGAATATTGATATGTAACAGTTGCACATAAGTCTAATGTTCTGTTCGATGAGATTTTAATAGCTTCACCATAGTTTGTATTAGTAATGTTTAATGAAAGATTGTTTGATTTATAAATGGGCTTAAATTCGTTTATTATATCCACGGAGGTACCATTTAGCCATATAGGAATTGGCAGATAGAGAACATATGAATAATTATTTGGATTCTTTATGTAAACAATGTAATCCCATACATATAGATCATCTTCTTTTTTATTCCCATTAGGTTTAGACATACATCCAATAAATAGGATGGTCACAAACAATGTTAATATTATTGTGCATTTTTGGTTGATTATAACACCTCCTCGATACTAAAAGAGGTTATATTACTATCATTTTCTTTCCAATATCATATGTCGGTCCCTCATGATTAACATAGCTATTATAATAATGAGAGTCTGCTTGGCCATCCACGTCAAGATCGAAATCTATTAATTCGTTATACCCATCGATTCGGTTCGTCATTCTGAATATTGTTTCCCAACAAGATTCCTTATTATTATCATGATATTGGTCGATGTCATCTATTTCTATGTTGATATTACTATAAGCCCTCACTAAATAATCTCTAGTCCCTAACCAACCATTTTCACCATTATAATCTGTATATGTTGAGAACTCAGTATTCTTATATATGTTCATTGTTGAATAGAAATAATAGATTGACTCGTCATATTTATCTAAATCTTCTGCTGACATTTCTTCACGATATTCACTACGAATAGTAGCATAACGTTTTTCTTTATATGTTTCATATTCCTCACCAAGCCAGAATAAATAATGTCCAAACTCATGTGAGATAATTTCGTCATTACCGACCCAATCCATATATATTGGGTCCGCAGCTACGTTTTCCCCATGACCCGCATGAAGTTTTACATATTCCGGCACTCCATCTTGTAATATAGTATGATGCACTTTAGTAACGGGACCCTTTGCCTGAAAATCAGTAAGATCTTTATATACACGTATATCTGCACCTTCCCATATATTACCTCCATCATCAAGCGTCTTTACCGTAAGCGAATTGATAAAGAAATATCCATCAGTTGCATCTAGCAATACATTTGAAGTTGATCTCATTCCTTCGATAAAATTGTTTATAACCTCTTCTCCCGTATATGGTTCAGGTCTCATATGCTGTATATCATTGTCATTTCTGTAAAAGTTGAAGGAAATTGTCAAATCAAACCCATGAACGTCATACGGATTTTTTGGGTCTTTGAATAATTCTACTTCCAGAGCATCCCCTAAACCATCGCCATCCGTATCGCCATGATTTATCCGAGAACCGTACCAATCTTCCACAAAATCATTGAGACCGTCCCCATCGGAGTCGGAAGAATGTATGTTTGGTAAGCTGTGGATGGCAAGATATCTTCCAAGTCGATATGCAACTTGTTGCGGTGTACAATCCAAGATCGGCATGCAAAATGATTTCTCACCCAGGGATACTCCATTTGCCAGATCCCTTTGTTCATAAAGAGGATCGTCTTCTTCCATTGTATCCTGGAAGAAACAATATGAGAAAGTGCTTCTTCGTGAATAATGGAAAAGGGGTGATGGCATGTTTTCAAAACCGATTTCCGGTCTGAAGAAGTTTCCTATTCCTCTGTCAATATTATTTTTCCCCCCACCCAAGCATCCGTCATCGATGTGCAATGTTATTCCCTCCTCTGAGGTCCTATTGAAGGTAGTACTATTCTTCAAGCATCCGTCACCCGTAGGGCAACCGCCCGAGGGTGCAGTTGTATCCGTAGGCACACTTGCCGAGGCTGTAGATGAAACTTGTTTCATCAAACATCTGTGATGCCACGTAGTATAATGGGCATCGATGTGCAATAATAAACTTGCATCGGTATATTTAATTCCACCCCCACCCATGCCTCCTCTATCCGTAGGAAGCTTGCTTCCGAGGATGCAGATGCATCTCGATGAATCCGTAGGCATCCCTGCTGAGGATGCAGCAACGCCAAAGGTGTTGCGGAACGCAGTGAGCATCGGAGTAAAACGGGCATCAATGCGGAGCAATATTTGAACATTTACCATACGGCATTCCCTGGTAGAAACTATGTATCGTAGATATTGTTCTTCATCCTACTTAACTAATTTGTATAAATAGATTTCAACCTTCTTCCGAATATAATCTCACTTAAATCATAGAAAAAACAATCTACCTGTAGTACGACAATTTAAATAACAATCGATTCATATATTATTCTATGACTCAAAAAGGGAATTCCCGCCAATATCGGAAAACATTGGTATTGCTCGCGGTATTCCTGATAATACCTACCTTGATAAATATCGGAGTTGTGAAGTTCCATCCCAAAATGGATGTTGGTATCGTACTGGTAGACGACTGCAACATGACCTATGCGCGTATCGCCAAGGAAGGGTTCGAGTATCATCATGAATATTTCCGGTCCAAGGTGATCACGGACTATCGTTTCAACTCGTCCGGTGTGAAAGTACAGGACAATCTTTCGCTTACCACCGATTTCTTCGATAACAGTCGTTCGGAAATTCTTACTGATAAGTACGAAGTGGACGTGATTCTGTATGTTACCGATAAAAGAATAAACAATTGGGAAGACCACAACGGCGGTGCCTGGTGGGGTCAGGCCAGCGTCGAGACCCGATCGGCGGTGATGACCGTTACCTCGTTCATGAGCGGCGACTTACACGATAACGAGAGGATCCAATCCATTGCAGTGCACGAGGTGGGACACCTGCTTGGATTTATCCATCCACCGGTCAAACAGTCGAGAAGCAATATTATGAACTATGCCGATCCCTCTCGAACCCTTAATTTCAGCTCCTATCACAACTTCAAGTTGCCTTTCCATCTTTTGACATACAAGGTGGGAACTGGATATCGGCTGAGCTTCGGAGACGACGGGCGGACCTTCAACATGGCGTTTATCAAACTTCTTGCAGACCTCTTTTTCCTGCCATACATTATCGGTTTCGGTCTCGTAATGATCAAGTTCATAAATATCTTCGTAAAGCAAGTAAACATACACTGGGCTGCCGTGGGAATTAGCTCTTCTACGGGTTTCCTGGTCCACGTTATAATGGTTCAAAGCTTCATGGCAATAGGATCGGTTTTAATGATAATGGCACTTATAGCCTTTGTTTATTACCTTGGAATGGCGGTGGTTGTGAAAGAGAGGGGAAAACAAAGAAAAAACCCTCGTAAGAATAAACATAAACAAAACGAACGGATAAATTTTCCAAATAATTAGCGATTATCCTTCCCCACCGCCAAATACAAAAATCCTTTATCCTCCATATCTCCCTTTTTATACACGTTGCGCCCGTCCACGAACACGTTCCCTGCCATTACATCCCGCACTTTTTCAAGGTACAAATGCTCATACTCATTATGTTTTGTGACGATGACGAGGGCGTGCGCCCCTTCCAGTACCCCATAAAGGTTCCGCTCGATCTCGACAGGTGTGGGCTCCTCGTCTCTCACGTGGGGATCGTGCAGCCGCACCGTCATTCCCTTGCTTATCAGTAATTCTATAACGTCTTTCGCGGGAGTGTTCCTGGTGTCGTCGCTGTTCTCCAGAAACGCATATCCAAGTACCGCTATCTTCGCCCCCCCTGCCGGAATTCCCGCCCGCTCAAGCCCCTTTTCCACCAGCTCAGCCGTATGGACGGGCATGAATGTATTTATTTTTCTTGAATTTACAATGACCTCGGGGGTGAAGCTGAACTTCCCGTATTTGTTCATTCCCCAGATCAAGAGCCAAGGGTCTTTTGGTAAGCAGTGGCCGCCCACACCGGCTCCGGGAATGTGTAAATTTCGTACCGGATTCGCCGCCGGGTTGGACGGGTCGTACGGCAGGGTATTGACCAGTTCTCTCACTTTGAAAGCATCAACTCCCAGAGACTCGCAGATCAGGGCCACCTCGTTGGCAAAGGCTATGTTCACATCCCGATAGGTATTCTCCACCACTTTTGTTATTTCGGCGGTAAGCGAATCGGTGGCATGGCGCGGGGCCTTCACGATATCCGCATACAGTTCCATGCCTCGTTTCGTACTTTCTTCAGTGACCCCTCCCACAATTCGCGCGAGATTGACAATATTGTGGATAAGCCTTCCCACCATAACCCGCTCGTAGGCGAATGCCAGATAGAAACCCACGTCCACGGTCTTTCCCGACTCACGCTCCAGTATCGGGAGAACTATATTTGCCGTAGTGCCGGGAGCCACCGTGGATTCTATGACCACCAGGGGTTTTCTGCTGCTGTCACGAAGGTATCGTCCGGCAGTGGCGGAAACTTCCTTCAGCGACAGATAGCGAGGAACATGATCCTCGTCTGTTGGGGTCTGGACATCTATCAATACATAATCGGCATCCTTTATCTCGGAATAATCGTCGCTTACCCGGAAGGTCTTCTTATCGACAACTACACGGCGTATCATCTCTCCCAGTCCGGGCTCATTACCGCCTATGGGATTCGAACCGCTGTTGAGATGGTCGATCTTCCACCCCGACCGTTCGGAACGTCTTTGAATTCCTACTACCTCGTATTTACCCGTATCCGCAAACAGCACCGCCGCCGGAATACCTACGTATCCCATCCCGATAACGACCATCTTCTTCATTCCTGCATCTGCCATATCGTAACCCCTTTTCCGTATCAGGAAAATGCTATAAAAATTATTTGGGAAAAACGGCGGAAATGCCTCGTTCGATTTGATTGCTCTGGTAACTGCCGGATAAATTATTTTATCGAAGACCATATTCGTTCATCGAATGATCGCCGACATCTACGAGGGAGCGGTATTCCGGCCACCTTCCGAGGCGTACAGTCTGATACTCCAGACCACCATCGGCTGCTCATGGAATCGGTGCACCTTCTGCGTTGCATTTACCGATAAAGAGTACAGGGTCAAGAGCCTTCGGGATATCCAGCGAGATGTGGATAAAATAATTCCTTACTACAAAGATGTTCAGCGGATATTTCTTGCAGACGGCAACGCTCTTGCCATGCCCACTGCTGAGCTTGCATCGATCCTCGATTTTCTTTATTCGAAATTCCACATACTTGAGAGGGTTTCCATCTACGGGGGGCCTCTCGATATAAGGAAGAAATCCGTTGACGAGCTACGAATATTGAAGGAAAAGGGACTTGAGCTGGTGTATTTCGGGCTCGAATCGGGGAGCGATGAAGTGCTTCGAAAGATCAGAAAGGGCGCAAAATCCGACGTAATGATAGACACTGCCCGGAAGGTGAGGGAGGCCGGGCTGAAACTTTCGGTTATATTCATATTGGGACTTGGCGGTACCGAATTATCCGATGTTCATGCTAGGGAGACCGCACGGGTCATATCTGCGCAGGATCCGGATTATACCGCTGCTCTTACCCTGATGGTGGAGCCAAATTCGGAGATAATAAAAGAGTTAGGATCCGGTAACTTGACCTTGTTAAATCCGTCGGAGGTGCTAAAGGAACTGCGCAGCATTGTTGAAGGGATCGACGTCACAAATACCGTTTTCAGGGCGAACCATGCGTCAAATTATGCCCCCATCGGCGGAGTGTTGCCATCTGATAAAGAAAGAATACTCGCACATATCGATAAAGCTATGAAGAGCGGGAGATTCAAACCGGAATTTTTAAGGGCATTGTAGTACCGTCATCGAACGTAAATTATTATCAGTACACTAAAACGGGAATGAAGAACATGAAAATCAGAAGCCTTACTGCTCCTCGCCAAGAAGGGTTTGAACATCCGCATAGGTCCTAGCTCCAGCAAGGACGAGATAGGGAAGGCTAGGAAGCAGATAATCATGATGTATCATCCTGATAAATGGCAGACTGATAAGGAAAAAGCGACTTTTTTCACGCAGAAGGTGAATGTGGCGTGGAGATATTATCTAAGAAGTAACCGATGTGAGACCCTGGAGAAGAATTATTTCGACGGTAATGATGGAGAGTACGGAACTCTATCAAAGGCAAATGTATTCTAAATTGTCCAAGTTCGCTGTATCATGGCATAATCCTATTTTTTACCCTGTTCCTTCTCGACAATCAACCTTTTCCCGTCGATTTTAATTTTTACATGACATCACTTTGGTCAAATTGGATTACAGCAAGAACAAAACGGTCTATAAAGTGAGCTCTGTGAAAAAGGATACAAAGAAGATCGCGACAACGTTGGGAGTAAAATTGAAGATATAGTGTAGTTACTAAATCATCTATTTAGACCGATTTTTATATCTGATTGGTTCATCATTCAACCATAACTTGTAAACTCCAGGAGTAACCTCGTTTAAAATCTCATTCACCGCTTCTCTGTCGTATCCTCGTTCTATTGTCTTATAGGAGAAATTCTGGTTGATACCGAGTTTCTCCCAAAATAAAAGCAAGAGACCTTCTGCTACCCTATTCGGCGAACCAGTATATGCCTGTAATAATAACGCCTTGGTGATGTCAGCAGGATCTATAGGTAGTCTACCTGGCCCTCGTTCCTTGGGGGGTGTTCTTCTCTCTATCCGTTGCTTTGCCTCATCAACAAGGTCTCGTACGTTACCAAGATAGGTGGCCATTTCCCATATCTGGGCTTGGTCATACTGGGTCCAGTTGATTTTGGGTACTTCTCTGGGTTCATATTCGAATGTTCTCTCTCGAATTTCTGTGATAATCTCTCTGAGTTTTTCGCCACGCTGTTTGAAATTCATTAATAAGGGAATATACCAGCAGGTTTATATATCTTTTGTGTGTATTACTACTCACAATGAAAGGAACAATAGTTATATTTCGTCTTCCGCCTAAAACAGAACACAAAATCCTTAACAAGTTCTGTCAACGGCTCTATGGACAGAATACGAGTTCATGGGGTGGAAAATATAGGTATCGCCGAAAGGGAATCCTTGACGAGATCCCCCATAGGAAACTTCTCAAGGGAGTAGTGCTCCTGTTACCCAAGGATTTAGAAAGATTATTGAGCTATCTCGAAGAATTTAATGCCTTGGTATATGTCAGAAAAGTTCAACTTGAGTATGAGGACTTAACGCACATGGAAATCCCCCTCCAATAATTTTGTCCCAAAACCCAAAGTGATGATAGTATTATAATGCTGTTCTCGATTTCGCATAATGACCAATGGATTCACGAACTTCCAAAGCCTGCCGAATGAAGGGAGGTGGCGAAGGATCGCTAGAAGGGCACGGAGCGACCGTAATGGAGCGAGAGTGCTCGAATCCGTTTGTTATGCAAGGTCGCTAGAGGCAAGTACCAAAGAACAAAGTTCGAGGTGCGCAGTTTATGTCGCAAGAACCAGTGGAAACTCTTCTTCCAAATATATCTATATAAAAAATTCGAGAAGGCATTATTTTTTTCGAAGAACTTTTAAAAAGACCTTATGTATTATAAGATAGTAAAACTTAGTATCTAAAGCACAGTTTCACCATAAACCTCCAGCAAGGCGGAATGAGGCTTAATCATGTCCGGAAACTATTGGAACGCAAAAGCAGTAAGACTACCAAAATATACATTACATCAGCAACCTGACCATGAAAAATATCAAGAATCTAGTGGACAATGTATTTCAAAAAGGGGTTGAAACGAATACAGAATATTAATAGAAGCATCTGTGTCCAAAATAGGTAAGGAGTTGTCTGAAATGCCAGAACCTACCTTTATTGCTCTTATATTAGGAATAGTGATCTCTTTTGTCTAAAAAAATGTTAAAAATCGATAAATATTGCCCCTTCACAGATAGAAAATGCAATGGAGAAATAGAATATAAAGGTAAAAAATCAAGCTTTTTCGCCTATCCATTTCAGCATGATTGGCCAGAAATTATGAACGTCATAAGCCAAGGGCTAATAAGTCGTGGGTTTATTGTTGAGTTACCTGGAGATATCGTTCAATCTGGAGTTATTGCTTGTAAGCTTTGTAAGATGATTTTGTCATCGAACATGATAATAAGTGAAGTAACTGAGCCGAACAGAAATGTAATGTTTGAACTAGGTTATGCTATGGGTTTAGGAAAAGAAGGGCTGATTTTGGTGAACAAGTCTTCTAAATATGAATCACTAAGATCGAGATATAAACCTTTAAAATTACTCAATGACTTAGAGCAAATACATTACGAAGATTCTAATGATCTAATTGAAAAGATTTCTAATTGGAAACACAGATATTCAGAAGATACATCAATTCGCCCACCATCTTTTTTTGAATGTCGTACATGTAAATTGACCGAGGATGAGGATATATAATCTCTCAATAAGGTAGTTATATTATCTGCAGAAGACCTTAAAAATAAAGAAGAGATATATAGAGTGATCGAAAAAAATCTTCATGACCGTAATTTGGAAGTAAAATATGTAGATGAATATCCCCATATACTTTGTAGTCACTGCCGTGCAATTAAGAAATCAACTTATGTGATCGGTTTTCTTATTAATGAAAAGGCGGAAAATTATGCTGAAAAAAACGCAGAGATCTCTTTTTTACTAGGAATGGCATCTGCCTATGGTAAAAAATTAATTATTTTACAGGAAACACCAATGACTAAAATAATGTTAGATGTTAGTGGAAAAATCAGAGAATATTCAAAAATGGAGGATGCTTCGAAGATAATAGAAAAGAATATCCAGAGAGAGGAAAAAGAGAGAAATTTCGCCATTAAATTAATGGGAATTATTTTGGCGAATATCAATGAAAAAAAGCTGGATCCACTAATCACTAAATTGGATGAAATTTTAGAGTTAGTCAAAACAAAGAATTTAGATATAGATCTAACAAATATCGTGGCTAGATTATCCGAATTAATAGAAGATAGAGATGAACATATTCGATACTCAACCGCATATGCTTTCGTAAAATTGTCGAAGGATTTCCCTAAGTTGATTCCCTACAATATACTAATAACACTGGGAAAAGATGATGATTATTCCATACGAGATTTGTCAGCTAAATCCTTTATAAATCTAATAGAAACGTCGCCCCGAGCATTGTCTACCTTAAAAAACATAGCAAAAAATCAAAAGGGAGATTCAAGATATTTACCGGCTAATGTTTTCAATAAGCTAGCTGAAATTAAACCAAATCTTGTGCCTTTAGAATTATTAATATCACTTACAAAAGAAGAAGACCCTTACGTTCGGTGTAAAGCGACAGAAACGTTTATACCATTAGCCAAGACCATACCGAATGAGATACCAATTAACATTTTGAAAACGCTAGCTAAAGATGATGACAGTAGTGTCCGATACGCCGCCATTAAAACATTTAAAAATTTGGCAAAAACAAGACTAGATTTAGTGCCATTGGAAGAATTAACAGCTCAGTCATTTGGCGAAAATTGGGTTACTCAACTCACGGTTATAGAAACGTTAGGTATCTTTGCTAAAATTAATCCTGATTCCGTAGATCTATCTGCACTAGAGAAATTCGCACAAGATGGCAATCAATTAGTTAAAGCAAAAGTAGCTTGGGCTTTGGGAGAATTTGCAGATAGCAAACCAAACCTTATACCCATAGAAGTTCTAAGTTTGTTAGCAAAAGATGATGAAGATAATGTTCGTGAGTCTGTAGCTAAAGCATTTGTAAAAATAGCTAACTTCAAACCGGATATCATACCAATGGATGTCTTGGAAATCCTTGCCATGGATAGGGATATGCGAGTAAATGGATCTGCTGTAGAAGCTTATGTAACGTTTATTCATAAAGAGCCGAAGGTTTTAGAAATATTGGGATTATTAGCTAAAGATAAAAAATGGTTTAGACGACATTCTGTTGCAAAAGCCTTGAAAAATCTTACCGAGACAAGACCAGAGTTAGTCCCAAAGGATTTACTCGAAGAGCTAGCTAAAGACGATATCGAGAGCGTTCAGAATTTGGCTAGAAAGGCCCTCCAGATATTAATTGACAATGATATTGAACTCGATTATTTAAAGAAACTCTATACAAGTTTAAGTTTTAAAATTGGATCATATAGAGAGATTTCAAAAGAAACAAATGAATTTAATAAATTGCTTCGAAATAAATTTGGAGAAAAAACATACAAAAAAGATCGATTGGATGCACATCATGTAATTGAGGCAAGGTGTTTTTCACAATTCAAAGAGTTCTTCCAAATTTTTGATTGGCATTCTCCATTGGACATGCCCACTATAGCATTACCCCATGAGGTACATATTGAATCGCTTAAGAAAAAATTGATAAATGATTATGGGGTCAGTTCAATATCTTCGGATCTCAAACATGCAATTGATCTGTTAGATATAACAAGAGGAGAAGATTTAATTCAAGCTTATAAAAATTTTTATAAGAAATATGGTTGGTGGAATAAAGTTAAACCATTATTTATCGAACTTGAAGAAAAATTACATCTTACTGGCCAGACCTTCTTTAAGCCTTAATTTTCGAACTCCTCGAAAAAATGGACTAGTCGAATCGAATACTTTGAGAATATTTTTTCATAACCCTGCGCATATCCGTGATATTTATGCAAAGGTAATCCTTAGTATCTTATATAAGTAATAACAAGAACAATATAAATTTGGAGATGAAGTAAATGAGATATCGGCTCAACACACAAAAAATCTGGCTTTCCCTGGTATTTATGGTATTTATCTTACAGATCGTTAGTATTTCCTCTATCGCTGCAGGCCAGCAGATATCACCGGATATTTCAGAGCCAAAAGGCAACAGTCTCGCTCCAATTCCAACAAAAAAAGAGACTAAAGAAGATTCAATATCTCTTTCATATATTTTCATCGGGATCGGTGTTATTTTACTGATAGGAACACTGATTTATGTCTATAGAAGCGTGAAAAAAGATAGTTCAACTCATCTCGAATAATATCACATCACAAGTGGGAACACGAGATAAAGGGCAACTATGGTGCCCATCAATGCCTCGCCAACGATAAGGCCCGTTGCCATCATGTAACTCTGTAACAGAGCAAGTGTTTTTTCCTTGTCGCCCCACCCCAGTTCTTTTGCTTTTGGTTCCAGATAATATTTTTCCCAGAGGTCTCTCGCCCCACCACCAACGAGAAGTATAAGACCCAGGCCCAGAGGAAAGTACATCCCGAGACCGAAAGCCGTTCCCATTCCTATGAGAAGCTCCACGAAAATTCCTATTAATACTCCCAGCAGCAGCAGCCACCACGAAACGTTCCCCGATATAAGGACCTGTACGAACTTGGCAAAAGCGTTTGCCTGGGGTGCGAGAAGATCGAGATGGGCTGGATGATCTATGGGTAGAGCCAAGCCCCTTGAGAAAAGAACAGCAAAGAACGCCGCGATTGCCGCCCCCGGAAGAATTCCAAGGGTCACTGCTTTAACCAGATGGAACGGGCGGTTCCCCACGTAACCTCCCACCTTGAACATAAGAATGATATCCCCGCTCATGGATATGGCGCCGCCGAAAACTGTAACACCGATTATTGACAGGAGAACGATGGTTTCATTACTGGTATCCGTCAGGTGCAGTACGTTTAAAAGCTTGAAAGTGAACACTATGAGCATGAGTACGATGAAGGAGGTTGCTGAAACCGGCTCCGTACCGCACTCGCCCATTACCTTCACCGCTATGGCGCCAATGAAGAAGGTCGTGCTGACCAGCAGCAGTGCCAGAAAGAACGAGTTCAACCAGTATCCACCACTAGACAGGCCGAATATCAGAAAGACGGCAACGAATGTCACTATTACCATTATCTTGATGTGGGACACCGGCCACTCGTACCACCCCTTGTTCGGTACGAAGTCCTTCTGTACTGTTTCGTCACCCTTGGTCTTGAAAAGATCCGCCGTTGCCGTCTTGAAAACCGGCGCCATCTTTATCAGGCCCGTGAAACCGCCGCCCAATATCGCCCCTATGGCGATCACCTTGGCAATGTTCACATTCGCCGCCTCGGGAGCGATCATTGCAGCCCCCGAAATACCTTCGATGGGAAAACTCGACAGGTTCACCATATTATCGAGGGTTGGTATGTAGACCGGAAGGTCGAACAACACCGCCGCCGGTATGATTATGAGCCAGGACACAAGAGTTCCCATTGAAATGATCAGAGCCGTCTTGAATTTCATGAACCAGCCTATACCGAACTGGATCGGCATCAGGCTGAAATTGACAACGGTATATTTCCCCAGGACGGGCGTGGTGGCGGGCAGGGTCAGGTCACCGTGATTATAAAAACGGCCACCGAAAATACTGTCGAGAAGCGGCACCCGACTAGTACCCCCGGCCTTGAACAATGGGAAATCCTTTATGAAGGTCAGAACCATGGTTCCCCCGATCCAGACAGTGACCGTTTTTATGGATTTCATGGCCTGGTCCTTCGCCCCGCTGGTCACATCCTTGGCTATGCTCATCAATTGTACGAAACCCTCGAATGACGGCGTGGGAAGCGGGTCTTCCACTAGCCATATTCGTCTGAATATAATGAAATAGAATATTCCCAGAAGTCCCGCAATGACGGTGGCGAGAAAGGCCCCGAATAGCAATGCCGTGGGCGGAACATAGGTGAGAAATCCACCTCCTGTCTTCTCGTAGGTGGGAGACATGGCAAGGAGATATATGGCCGGGAAGGAGAACACGAAGCCAACACATATCATGGCGGCCCCGTTGCCTGCGGTAGCGGCGATATTGAGCTGCGGAGGATCCCACTTAAGAGCAAGCCCCAACAGGTATATCACATACCAGGAACCGCTGACTACCATCCCCACCTTGAGACCCACATACTGGTTTATCATGGCGAACAGAGAACCGATAATGATGGATATGATGACCATCTTCCAGTTCCATTTGGAAATTACAAAGCTGTTCTTCCGGTTCTCTTCCTCAAGGTACTGTTCGCAAACTCCCGTATTGAAATTCGCGAACATCTCGGGATCTAGAGATCTCAAAGTGCCCTCTTCGATCTTTTTCAAACCGCCGGGTGTAACTGGTTTCCGGTATGCGGACTTGAGCACTTTACCCATAAGGATACACCTGTGAGAATTGATATTTAAAATTCAATCGGCCCAATCGAAGGCTTCATCCTTATCGCGCCGGATTCTCTGCCCGTATTCGTCGAACAAATCTTCATCGATTCCCTCGTCTTCACTCTCATCGGGCGTCCCTTCACCCCCGCCCCATTCCACATCTTCATCAATGAACTCTATCTCATCACTTTCCATGTATTCCTTGAACACCGCTCCGTACCCGGTATGTACAAAATCTTCCCCTTTATCAACATAACGCCCCTTCTCGATAATCTTATCGAGTATGGCCATTTCTTTCTTCTGTTTTTCCACCTCTTTTAGAGGTTTCTCCTCTTCTTCCTTCAATTCAAGGGTCTCGGGTGTGTATATCTTCTTTCTGTAAACATCATCCCTTTTCTCCTTCTCCTGCTTCCGTTTACTGTCTTCCTCCCCAATTATCTCATCGGCGGATTTTATCACTTTCTTCTTGTGGAAGGTGACGAAATACAGTGCGATCATCAGGTTGATAATAACAACCAATATGAAAAACGAAAACCCTCTCGCGAATTGATTTTCATCTTCTTCTGACCCTGACTCCAAAGTTTCCAGTTCGATATCCTGGACCAGATTCTCATTGGGAAGCACGACCACCTCGTCGATATAGGTCCGGTAGCCTTTCACAATCACCCTGACATCATACACTCCCCTGGGCAGTTCGATCTCGTAAAAACCATTCTCATCTGTTTCTGTTGTGCGGGGCGTGTCCTTGAGTTGGAATTCTATTACAATCCCTCTCATCAATTTTCCGGAAGGCAGCATTACCGTCCCTTCCACATACCCGATCTTTCTTTCAATATCTTTGAGAAGGGGGACGGTCAATACCGTCTGATTGGTATCATTGATAAAAAGGGTCGTCCTGTAGGTATCATACCCCTCTTTTCGCATGGTGATCAAATATTTCCCAACAGCGAGGTCCGGGATAAATATGACGCCTTCGGAATCCGTTTCATACCACCCTTGGCCTACATAGTGCTCCGTCCAGAGACTTGCATTGACAGACATGGGTATCGAAAGACCAGGAACTTCGAAAGAAAGAAACTTCAGGGTCATGTTCGTCCCCGTCACAAAATTGTTCGAGCTATCGTGAACGGTCAAGCTGAACTCGGTTGTAGGCATGGGTAAAAGAGTAATATTCTCGAATATGGCATTGCCTCCCTCGATCATAACCTCATGATCTATTGCCCAGTATCCCTTCTTCCATATTCCGAAGTTATTTATCCCCTCATAAATGCTTTTGAACGTCACTTCACCGGTTTCGTTCGTGACCATCTTCACAATTCCTCCGGTTATGTTGACATTCGTCAAGGGACCTGTTGGACCCGTTACCCTGAAGGTGACGGAACCAAGAGTCGAACGGGGTCGTACGGTAACGTTGAAGGTCGAATTTACCCATTCAGTGCCATCCGAAACCCGTAGCTCGAAATGGAACGTCCGTACCTGATGGATAGTGGGGGAAAAGACGATGCTGCTATCGTCATGCGTCAATATGGCGCCTTCAGCGTCGCTAATGAGAACCACATCAAGCCCGTCATCATCGGGATCCCGAACCTTGATCGGTATGAGAAGTTCGTCTCCCTGATATATGTTAACGTCCTGGATATCATCTATAAGCGGCGGTGTGTTATCGATAATCACCTTGTCAGAAACGTAGATGTTGCTCCAGAACTCACCGTCGGATACGGACAGAGTGAAATACCACTCCTGATCCTTGGCTGTCAAGGATGGGTCCACCGATGTGATATTGTTCAGTTCCACCCGTACGTTCCCATCCATGAACCAGGTCAGCGTCCGGTTCATTTCCTCATCATCCTCGTCCGCATCGGAAAAGGTCCAGTTCGCTTCAAGTGCATCCTCCGTTTGCGGCAGGGAAGGTTCCAGCTCAACCTTCGTTGCCTCGGGGGGTGCGTTGAGCCGAATGACTATAATGTCAGTGCCCTCTACCACGTAGACTTCGTGAACATTGACCCGGCCTTGGTAAGTTGTTTGTATGGTGTTTTTTCCATATGAAAAGTTCACGCTGTCATTACCGATCCTGCCATGAACCAGAGACACGTCCCTGACAAAACCGTCATAATCTACAGTGAATTCTTTGCTGTAGGTAAGCGAGCTTATCTCAAAGGTTTGCCAGCTTACATTGTCGCCGTTCTTTTTAATGATGTGAATATCGTGAAAACCGCCTTCGATCACCATTGATGCATCATCTATATTCACTTCGTCCGGATGAGTGGTAGTGTTCAACATGGTTAAGTCCGATGTCTTGATATCCAGGAAAAGGCCAGTGGGGTTGGCTATGGTGGTATTCTTGGAGAAAACTGTGGAATCTGTGGAAATGAAAGAGTTCGTAAGGGGCCCTATGCTGCACCTCTCAATATTCCCCCGGGAGCCGTCCATGATAAATCCATTGCTTCCACCCACCCCACCACCCTGTATGACAAGGTCTGTCAGATCAAATATTGAGCCATTAGAGGCGGAAACATAGGTCTTGCAGGTGCTGAAGGTAGATGTCGTTACTACGGTCCTGGAATAATTTATAAGCAAACCAATGTCACAACCGCTGATGGTGGAGCCGTTTATCGTGGGGGATACAGCTCCAACGCATCTCTCGGCTCGCAGCCCCACATCACTATTGGATATCTGGGAAGTGCTTACAAGGCAGCGGGAATTCGTGATATTTAAGCCATATTCTTCGTTATCGCGTATCGTACAACCAATAAAACTTGGATACCTGGCCAAGAAGTTTGTGTTCAGACACTGGACTCCCTCCACATTTTTGTAGATCGTGGTCATTTCGAATCGCACATTTGAGGCCCCAATTGCGTAAACTCCGATCGTGTTATCATAGATATTACAGTCCTCCACAGACATCTGTGTCGATGTTGCGTAGATTGCGAGGCCTATGCCGTTATGGTGAAAATAACTGTTCTTTATGACGGGGGAGCAGCTTACTATGCTGATACCGGTTTGGGATGAATTGAACGTGGAATTCTCTATTCGTATGTTGGACGATTGGACGAGCATTCCGTGCAATCCCACCCCGAACGAAGTGTTCATCCCATATATATTGGTACCCATTACGGAGCCGAGGGAACCTGCTCGAAATCTGAATGCAAACCCTCCGGAATAGGCAAACCGGGTAGAAGCTGGTGCTATCGTACAATTGATCAAATTCAGTTCGCCCTGATTGAAAACATCGATAATGGGTTTCGCAGATACGTTCGTACCCATGAACAGAGTCACATTGGTAAGGTTCAATGTCGCTCCGCTCCTTACTGCAAGAGAGCCATTGGTCAATATTTTCATATTGGAATATTCCACCTCGTCACCGTCTTCGATATCCCATAGTCCCTCTGTGGTGAATATGCCATCACCCGGGCTCAAGTCGGTTCCCGCACCATCATCCTCCGGTGGATTAGATTCGGAACTCGCTGAAAAAGATATCGTTGAAGCCAGGATGAGAAATATGGAAAATAATAAAACGTAGTTCCGGAATCCAATTCGTGGATGGTACGGGCCCTCATTTTCTTTAAATGAAGCAAACGGGAATGAGCGGGAACGCTTCGATGTTTTCATAACCTCAACCTCTGCTTTTTGAATGCAATGAAGAGAGCGTAGATACTGCCGAATCAATACACAGCTAACATTATGAATAATGCCGTGCGGCGAGCAGCTTAAGCAGATTAATAATTCTCTTATATTATATACTTTGGTATATTCTTCCTTCTTCCTTTTTTATCGACATACTTTTGATGCTGTGCCATCATAAGATACTTCCACCTAAGCCTTTTTGAATTGGTGCTGCGCTGGGCAGGGCGGGTCAAAAAGTATTAGGAATGCAAAAAACCCGCCCTGGACCTGCTCGCACCAACAAAGAGAAAGAGGACCTGCTCCCGTTTCACTCCGGCGCCCACTTCGTTCCGATGCATCAAGATGCAGTAAGAAACGCAGGTCCGATCTAAAAATAAAGTAAAAGGGGGCGTCGGCCCCCAACAATCGAAAATAGGGAATCATACGTGAAATTTCGGAATTTTTCCACCTATGGCTTAGTTTGAATGGTAATGGATCTTGCTTAAGGAATAGATGAAAGAAATAGGTACGACCCGGTTGGTTTCAGAGGAGCGACGGAGTAGAACATCACGATGGTACAAAGTAAGTAGCTCGGATCAAGCGTCCTTCCACTCTCGCCTTTCCCGATCGGTACGGTAAAGATTTTCGTGAAAATATCGCATAACTCCCCTTTTCCGAACTTTTTGTTCGTGAATATGGGAGTTATACAAAATCCCCTGCTCTTTTCTTCTGGCCAACCGGGTAGGTTGGCACAACTTCGTAAATATTCATATTTACGGTGAATTATGCGAAATAATTCCCCCAAATACAGTGCGAAAAGGCACTGCGTAGACTTTATGCGAAAATACATCGAAATATTTATTAATTCCAAATCTGTCTTCTCCAATCCTACCCGGAGGAAAGCGATATGAACGTTATTGACAAAATAAAACCAATTCTCGTTAATGAACTGGCCCTGGATGAATCAGAGATCACTTCAGAGGCGAATTTAATGGACGATCTTGGTGCGGATTCGATAAATCTCTTGATGATCTATTCCGAAATTGGCAAAATTTTCGATGTAAAGATAGACGACAAAATGAGATTGAAAATAAAGACAGTTGGGGATATGATCAAGATAGCGGAAGGCAAGGGGGATGAAATTGGAATATGAAGAGTTACTGAAAGATGTCGGAAAGATGTCGCCGAAACCCAATATGCTGGACTATGGGGATATCTATCAAAATTTTGATTGGAAGGAGATCGAGGGCCAATTGAAATCCCTGGATGACGGAAAGGCCAATATGGCCTACGAATGCATAGACAAACATCTGGAAACCGAACTAAAAGACAAACTGGCGTTCATATGGGAGGGTTTGGATGGAGCCATAGAGAAGTACACGTTCGCCCGGTTTTCAGAAGAGACCAACAAATTCGCTAATTTATTGAAGAAGCACGGGATTAAGAAAGGGGATCGGGTATTCGTTTTCCTGGAAAGGGTCCCGGAACTGTACGTGGTTTTCTTCGGAGTGCTGAAGATCGGAGCGATCATAGGGCCGTTGTTCTCTGCCTTTGGACCCGAGGCGGTCAAGGACAGGCTGGAGGACAGCGGTGCGAAATTGCTTATAACGAGCCCTAATCTAAAAAGGAAGGTCAAAAGCATATTGCATGAACTTCCGGATCTCCACCACCTCGTAATCGTCAATAAAAGAGGGGGCCCGGTAGAATACGAAGATAAAGACATATGCTACGAGAAAGAGATGGCGGAGGCCAGTACCTCTTTTGAAATCGAGCCGACCAATCGAGAGGATTATTCCGTAATGCACTACACCTCGGGAACCACAGGAAAACCCAAGGGCGTGGTTCATGCCCACCAGGCCATCATCGGCCAGTATGCCACCGCAAAATATGCTCTCGATCTGAAGGAAGACGATATATACTGGTGCACGGCCGACCCCGGGTGGGTCACAGGGACCTCGTACGGCATGTTCGGCCCCTGGAGCAACGGGGTCACCCAGATCCTCTACGAAGGCGGCTTTAATGCGTCCAAATGGTACCAGATAATACAGGATTACAAGGTGACGGCATGGTACACAGCGCCCACTGCCATAAGAATGCTCATGAAGGCGGGGGATGAACTGCCGGGTCAATACGACCTTTCAAGACTAAGGCATATCTGCAGTGTCGGGGAACCGTTGAATCCGGAAGCTGTCGTCTGGGGAGAAAAGGCCATGGGATTAGCGTTCCATGACAACTGGTGGCAGACCGAGACCGGAGCGATCATGATAGCGAATTATGCCATCCAGAACATCCGACCAGGCTCAATGGGCCGCCCGTTCCCCGGTATTCAGGCCGATATCCTGGACGACCAGTACAATCCCGTACCAGCGGGAGAAGAAGGGCAGCTGGCATTGAAACCCGGCTGGCCGTCCATGTTCAGAACATACTGGAACAGAGAGGATTATTACAACTCCCGGTTCAAGAATGACTGGTATATTACCGGAGACAAGGCCTACAAGGACGAGGATGGTTACTTCTGGTTCGTGGGAAGGGCCGATGACGTCATCAATACTGCCGGCCACTTGGTGGGCCCCTTTGAGGTGGAGAGCGTGTTGATTCAGCATCCGGCGGTTGCGGAGGCGGGGGTGATAGGAAAGCCGGATCCCATCGTCATGGAGGTGGTAAAGGCCTTCGTTTCATTGAAAGAGGGTTATGTTCAATCCGAACAGCTCAGGCGGGAGATCAGGGTCTTCGTCAAAAAGAAACTTGCCGGCTGGGCGTGCCCGAGGGAAATTGATTTTCTGGATTCTCTGCCGAAAACAAGAAGCGGAAAGATCATGCGAAGGCTTCTCAAAAGCAGGGATCTGGGGCTTCCTGATGGAGATATTTCCACTCTTGAGGATTAGGTTGCCCGCCTATAACGGGACAATATAACGTATTCCTGATTTCCAAAATTGCATGGGTGGTGGGATCACTACCACATGGCTTATGGTGGAGGAGCAATTTGGGCAAAGCACGAATGACTATATTGTACGAAGGCGAGAGTCCGACCTTGCAGGGGGTAGTTAATCTTCCGGCTCCAGGGTATATCGATCCTGGAAACTTTCCTGTCCTTTTATTCTTACTATTCCATTTGCTTGAGATCTTGTAGAGGTAATAGTTGTTCCCAATCTTCCGAATTTCTGTTCCTTTGGTCTTGTGCTTCAAGACCCACTCTGGATGTTTCATGTTACGTAAATGCGTAACAGGAGCACGTATATTTTTCTGCTTGTTTAGATTGAAAAGTAGAAAAAAGATCGCCTGTTAACTATTTTTGACGAGTTAGGGGTTAATCTATTTGTGGAGAATTATAAGCATTGTAATTCAATAATCCAAATCCAAAACTGCGCTTGTGGGTGGACTACCGCCCACCCCCAATGCTCGGTGCTACCGCGCCCGCATAACTCGCGGGTTCTAGGCTCACTTCGATAGCACTTAAAAGAGGCCCGAATTGGTAGTGTTCTCTCCCTAAAAATTTTGGCTCGCCTTAGTAGTATTTCATAGCCAACAATTGCGGACAAAACAATATAAATTGCAGAGATTCAATAAGGTAATGTTAGATTTGTAAATTCCACGCTAAATGTGATCCATTAAATTCGATTTTTTGTTCTAAAGATTGATTTTTTCCACAATCTTTATAGTATAACCACATGTTTGGCCGAAACGGTCATTTGTGGCTACTAATTTTCAATAAAATACTACATAAAGATAAAAAGAGGTTTTACAATGGCGAAGAAAAGTATTGACGGTAATACGGCAGCAGCTCATGTTGCCTATGCGTTCTCGGATGTGGCGGCGATATATCCCATCACACCCTCTTCTCCCATGGGAGAGATCGCAGATGAATGGGCGGCTTACGGACGGAAGAACATTTTCGGACAAGTACTAAAAGTAGCTGAGATGCAGTCAGAGGGAGGGGCCGCTGGAGCGATACACGGCTCGCTGGCGGCCGGGGCCTTCACCACGACTTTCACGGCTTCCCAGGGACTTATGCTGATGCTGCCCAACATGTGCAAGATTTCGGGAGAGCTTATGCCTGCCGTTTTCCATATAGCTGCTCGCTCGCTGGCAATGGAGGTTCTCTCAATATTCGGAGACCACTCTGATGTAATGGCGGCGAGACCATCCGGATTTGCAGAGATCTGCTCATCCTCCATCCAGGAGATAATGGATATTGGGCTTGTGGCTCATCTTTCCACACTCAGGGCATCCATCCCATTCCTTCACTTTTTCGAAGGTTTCAGGAGTTCTCACGAGATCCAGAAGATCGATGAGATCTCATATGAGGACATGGCAAAAATGGCGGATCAGGAAGCTATCAGGAAGTTCCGAGCTCGTGCACTCAATCCCGAACACCCTCACATGAGAATGGGAGCCATGGGACCCGACACCTATTTCCAGGTAAGGGAAAGAAGCAACGAGTTCTATGACCGGGTTCCGCAGATCGTCCAGGAAGAAATGGACAGAGTAGCGGCGCTTACGGGAAGACAATACCACCTCTTCGATTACATGGGACACCCGGAGGCGGAGAGGGTGATCATATGCATGGGCGCGGGCTCGACAACCACGGAGGAAGTGGTTGATCACCTTGCCGCCAGGGGAGAAAAGGTGGGAGTGGTGAACGTGAGGTTGTACCGCCCGTTCTCGGGTGACGACTTCTACAAAGCGGTCCCAAAGACCGCCCGGAAGATAGCTGTGCTGGACCGGACAAAGGAACCCGGTGCCTACGCCGAGCCGCTTTTCGAGGACGTCTGCACCGTTTTCCAGCAAAAAGGAGATAACAGAAAGATCGTTGGCGGCAGGTACGGTCTCAGTTCAAAGCAGTTCACGGCAACCATGGCCAAGACGGTTTTCGACAACCTGAAGCTGGACGAGCCCAAGAATCATTTCACCATAGGTATTACCGATGACATCACCCACACGAGTCTCACGTTATCGGAGAAGATAGACACCGAGCCCGACTCCATCGTGAGATGCAAGTTCTGGGGAATAGGGGGGGACGGAACGGTGGGTGCCAACAAGAACGCAATCAAGATCATCGGTGACAACACCGACAAGTACGCCCAGGGGTATTTTGAGTACGATGCGAAAAAATCCGGCGGCGTCACGCGTTCTCATCTGAGGTTCGGCGACGTGCCTATAAAGGCCAGATACCTGGTGGACACTGCGGATTATATTGCTGTGCATAATTCATCTTACGTGGAGAAATACGACATACTGGAGGGCATCAAGGAAGGAGGCATCTTCGTGCTGAACTCCCACTGGGACCTTGATGAGATGGAACAGAGATTTCCGGGGCAGCTCAAGAGGATGATCGCCGCAAATAAACTACAGTTCTACAATATAGATGCTGAGGCCATCGCCATGGAGGTGGGGCTGGGCCAGAGGATAAACATGGTTATGCAGACGACCTTCTTCAAGCTTGCCAACATACTTCCCGTGGAGGAGGCAGTGACTCTACTCAAAAAGGCCATAGAAAAGACCTATAAGAGGAAGGGAGACGAGGTAGTGAAGATGAACTACAGGGCGGTGGATATCGCCCTTGATCGGATTCAAAAGATAGAATATCCCCAGAGCTGGAAGGATGCACCCGACGAACCGGTCGTGGTGGACGAGAACAGGCCAGAGTTCATCAGGAGGATCGTGGACACCATGTCCAGCTTGAAGGGAGATACGCTGAAGACATCGGATTTCGAACCAAGCGGCTTCTTCCCATCCGGGACCTCGAAGTACGAGAAGCGCGGAACCGCAGTAAACGTACCACGCTGGATCGCCGAGAACTGCATACAGTGCAACCAGTGCGCCTTCGTGTGTCCCCATGCTTCTATCAGGCCGTTCCTGGTGACCGGAGAAGAGGCGGAGAAAGCCCCCGAGGGTTACAAGGGACTGCGCGCTGTGGGCAAGGACCTTGGGGATTACGAATTCACAATACAGGTGTCCGTGTTGGACTGCCAGGGCTGTGGCAACTGCGCAGACGTTTGCCCCGGGAGGAAAGGAGAAAAGGCGCTTGAGATGAAGACGCTGGAATCTCAGAAAGAAGTGAAAGCCCCGCTGTGGGATTACATGGACACGCTTCCGGTACGCCACGGCAACACGAACAAATACTCCATCAAGGGCTCCCAGTTCCGAAGGCCGCTGCTGGAGTTCAACGGGGCGTGCGCCGGCTGCGGCGAGACCCCTTACGTGAAGGCCATCACCCAGCTTTACGGTGACAGGATGATAATCGCCAATGCAACCGGCTGTACATCCATCTGGGC
Source organism: Thermoplasmatota archaeon (assembly GCA_030740765.1). Lineage (GTDB taxonomy): Archaea > Thermoplasmatota > Penumbrarchaeia > JASLWR01 > JASLWR01 > JASLWR01. The sequence continues at coordinate 14,246 of JASLWR010000023.1, read as the reverse complement.
GGCATACGCCCCCAGCGCTGCATACTGCAAGAATGAACTGGGTCATGGTCCCGCATGGGCCAACTCCCTTTTCGAGGACAACGCTGAGTACGGATTCGGCATGTATCTCGCCACCTCGGCGAGAAGGGACAGGTTGGCGAACTACGTACGGAAAGCAATTGTGGGAAAGAAGGTCGGGGGAGAGTTCAAAGACCTTCTGGTGAACTGGCTTGACGTTATGCACATTGGAGACGACTGCAAGCCGGTATCGCTGAAGATACAGAAATTCCTGAAGGAGAGGTCCGACGACGAAAACCTCGGGGGCATGTTCGACGAGAAGGACATGTTCACCAAGCCGTCCCACTGGATAATTGGAGGCGACGGCTGGGCCTACGATATCGGGTACGGCGGCCTGGACCACGTGCTTGCCATGGGCGAGGACGTGAACGTTCTGGTGGTGGATACCGAGGTGTACTCCAACACCGGCGGCCAGTCGTCCAAGGCGACACCCATCGGTTCTGTGGCGAAGTTCGCGACCTCGGGCAAGAAGACCACCAAAAAGGACCTTGGATTGATGGTCATGACCTATGGCTACGTTTATGTTGCATCCGTGTCCATGGGCGCCAACAAGAACCAGTTCCTGAAGGCCATAAGAGAGGCGGAATCCTATCCGGGCCCCGCTCTCGTCATCGCATACGCGCCGTGCATCAACCACGGGATCAAGGCCGGCGGAATGGGTAAGTCCCAAGAAGAGATGAAAAAGGCGGTGGACGCCGGATACTGGTTCCTCTACAGGTACGACCCCCGGCTGAAGGCCGAGGGCAAGAACCCGTTCCAGCTGGATTCAAAAGAACCGTCGGAAAGTATCAGGGATTTTCTCATGGGCGAGGTAAGATACCATACCCTGACCCTGTCGTTCCCCGATGAAGCAAAGAAATTACACGACGCCCTGGAAGAGGACCAAAAACTTCGTTATCAGAAGTACAAGAGAATGTCGGATTAGTTTTTTACTTATCGGTGTAGATAGGTCCCGGGATGATACACGGGTCCTGCCTCTTTAGTAGACCTAGGCGGCAGAAATGTGAAAATGAAGTTTAGGGAGAGTATGCTAAATAAGATTTCATAAGTGTGGAAAATGATTTCTTTCAATAACTATGATGCCAACGCCAATATTGGTCCGATCTTCTCTTATTTTTCTTTTCCTCAATATCTTTTAAATTTGAGAGTTTCTCTTTTAATATCCTGTGGTTTTTAATTAAGGGTTTACATTTCTTACAAATGCCTATGCTTTCAGTCATACGAACCCTTACCCGCCCGCTACATTCGGTACATTTAACATATTTATATTTCTGAGTTAGAACTATAGTAGTTTGCATAGGTTTAGGTTCTAATTGTACAGGTATTTTCGAGTTATGAACGTGTCCATGGCATTCTGCACATAATAATGTCAGATTCTCAATGTTATTATTATTTCTATTCTTATCTATGTGATGTACATGGCCAGATTTTCTCAACTTCTCATAATAAGGTTGAAGTTCATTATAACCTGTCTATCCGCAATTTCAGTGACTAGGTTTGAAGGGTTGCAATCCCAAATGGTTTGAACAGCTTTTTCACATTATCCGTCATATGTGTCCAGCGATGGATTTTCTTGCCTTTGAACGTCATTTCTATCTCATATATTTTATCCGCTTCTTGCATCAATTCTTCAAACCCGATTTCAATTTTATGCGTTCTTAACTTCCATAGGACAGCTGCAATTAGTTCATACGCTACGAAGTTTACTACCGATAGATACGATTCGACTCTGCCCGGTAATTGATATCTGACAGGTGTGAGACAAGCATCCTTTTTCAGAAAACGGAATGCTTTTTCGACGTGATCCTTCTGAAAATATGTTCTTACAATATCTTCGCCAGACATTGCAGTGTCTGTGCAAAAGAACAATGATCTGCCATCACATTGCCGAGCCAGAGATTCTGCGTTACGGTCTATCTTGTACCCCCGTCTTCCTCGGGAGGGTACCACCAACGGTGTCAACTTCTTTTTTAAACGAGCAATGTCTTCCTTCTTAGATTCATGTTCGAGAGTATGCAATAGAAGATCTCTGGATACCCGTGCATGATTGCGCTTTTGAGGGTCGATTGTGACCACTATCTTACACTTCTGTCCATATAAAGTTCCAATCTCGTCCTTATGATAAATGCCCTTGTCTTTTGCCAAACGCATTATGTTCTCTCTCTGTTCGATCTCATCGTCAGAGTATTTTGAAATCCAACCTATCACTGCTTTACTGGAACGGACTCCGGCAGAGAGGACGTGCATTTGATTATCTCGGGCTAGTTGAATATTTTTCTTACCGACAAAACCACGATCCCAAACTAATGTTATGTTCTTCATATCTGTCCTTTTCAGATTAGAAACGGTCTCTCTGACAGTTGTAGAATCATGATGTTGACCCCTTACAGGATATCCCATGATGGGCATGTAATTGTCTTTTGATACTACCAATCCAAATCCGATATGTGGGCGTCCACTTTGTTTTTCATGCCCGTTGTTTGCGTAAAATGTTGTACCACCATTCCATTTTATTCGCGTGATATCATGAAAGAAGAAATATCGTTCTGGCTCATGGCCGAGGATACTGCTCCAACCATTCCTCAGATTGTGTTGGATGGAATTCGAATATGAACAGAAAACCGAATCCACATTTTGCGATATGTTGTCCAATGCAGAGAGGAAGTAATCTTTCGTAAGATTTTTCCCCTCAAGTCCAAGCCAGCGTGACAGTGGACCATTAGAAACCCAAGATACTAATTTAGTAAGTGATTTTCTTCCTACAAGCTGGTTTAACGCTAATATCTGGATACCTTTTGCAATGTCGTCGTTATTGAGATCAAAGCTCTTTGAGATTGAATCATGGACATTGAGTTCTTCCATTAGTTTCCAATATACTGCCAATTTCCCGACGGGATATGCATTATCGATTTGATCTATCTTCAATGCCGATGGTTTGAGAATTTCTTTCCCGTCTTTTTCTATAACAGTTCCGAGATGTTTCAGAACAACCGTACGTGGTTGCTTTTTCTTTGGATCCCATCTGGATTCGACTAATTGCCGATACTTATGACCTCTACTTGTTACGGTACGTTCGTATGCCATGGGCACTGTACAGTGACTATGATGTATGAAGTTGTCGGTAAGAATTATCAAGTAGCCAGTAAGAAGAAAAAAGGGACGAGAATGGTCTATAATTTAGACCTCGTCACTGAAAATATCGATTCACAGGCTGAATTCACCTATAGGCCATTGGAAGAATTTTTTTAATCCCCTTGTTTAGTGTAAAAGTTAAAATCCAAAGTTTTCTAAAATTTAATATAGTAATTATGATGTTTTATAATAGAAGTGTTGCTGTGAAGAAAGTAATCATTTCCCAAATAGTAATAATCCTATTAATTGTCTCATTTGTAGGTTGCTTAGAAAATGAAAATAATGAAGACAATTACTTCGAGAAACTTACAATAGCTATATTTTCTAGTAGTGATCTTAATTATTATGTTTTAATACCAATTATAATTGATGGGACTGGGAGTCAAGTTGAGTTTGTTGACTCAATTGAAAAGAATGGTAACTTTTCAATAACAATACAAAACACACGCTATGGATTGGCTTACAATATTTCAGCAAAAGGGAATATTGAGATGATAATGAAAAATAACATTGAACCAATGTATGAAGATTATTTTGGTTATACCATGACATTGTTACACAATTCTACGGATGTAAATGGTTTTTTTTATTTATTATTACTACATTTCATTAGATAAATCTATATTAAATTTGGAATACAGTTTCTTAGCAATATCAAAACTTTGTGGACGATCCGCACATTTCAACATAACAAGTCCAAATGTGAATAAATGGTCTATCGGACAAGGATTTGGTGGTGGTAGTTGCGAATAAACTTTTCAACTATATCAGGTACTCTAAAAAAAATCCCCCTAATAAATCAAGGTCTCTTTTCGGTAGAACTCTGCGTCGCAATGCTCCTTGCCTCATATTCATTCGGTCAGATAACTAACGACTTCTCGTCTACGCACGATTTATTCATTCGTAGTCCGTTCAAATTCCCACTCTACTCTAGGGAACTTCGAGACCTCACAAGACACTATACACCTATATCTCAACAATCTTTACAAAAAAACACGAAATCCGGGAATAAAGATACACGTCATTTTACAATTTCTTTATGAGTTTTAACACCTGAGAATAGTTGATAGGTTTAATCAACGACTTGATCGAATTGAAATGAGCGTCATTAGTAAGAATGTGACTGGCTTTATGAATTATCCCCGTAGCGCCAATGAGAGAATCAGCGGTGGGGATATCATATTTCAATCTGAGATAGCCGGCTTTTTCCGCGATGGGGAGACCCAGCACCTTGATGTCTATCTTTGATGATTTCAATTGGGACACTGTTTTGATCGCCTTTTTCCGGTCTACCATGCCTAGTACCTTTATCAATTCGGTAATGGTAATAACTGAAACCATAGAGTCGATCTTACCGTCGTCGATGGCCTGGGCAATGGGTAAATATTTTTTATCGGATATGATTCCGATAACGTACATGGTATCCAAAATTATTCTCAACGCCAATTTTTTCTTTCCTCCTCTATACTTTTCTCAACCACATCCATATCAATATTCCAGGTTCCACAGATACTCGTCAATTTCACAGGAGGTATCAATTTTATCAGCCCATCGTCATCCGATATTTCCAATTTAGTACCCTGTATTATCTCGTACTTCTCTCTTAGATGATACGGGATAACGATCTGACCTTTCGAACTTACTGTAACATCCATAGTCTTACCGCCTTACTAATGAATATATTTCTTACAATACTTATAGTTTCTTACAATTTTAACATAAGATTCAATGGTCTACCACTTATGAACTCCTTTCCCGTATTACGTTGGAAATGACTATCTTCCCGATAAAGCGAATGGTCAGCAGTGACACCAGCACTAGTACAGCCACGATCATCGCCGCCGTGGCGGCAAAGCCCAAGCACGAGAAAAACATGGGTAGGTCGAAACGCAGGTCCGTGGCCGCCTGCATTATGATAAAAAAATGAAAAAGTAATATCGGGCCGAGTTTCGACAAAAACATCCGAAGGTCAGGCCCGACATCATCATTATTAATTTACTAGTTCCGGTTTCCGCCGCCTCTGTAGCCTCGTCCACCACCGCCTCGTCTATCGCCTCCTCCACCTCTTCGGCCTCCGCCGCCACGTCGATCTCGACCTCCAAAACCGCCTCGTCCGCCGCCCGGGGGACCTCGAGGCCGTTTCGGCGGTTCGACGTATCCTTCAGGCTTGGGAAGAAGGGCCTTTATCGAAACGTCTATCTTACCCCGTTCCTTCTTTATGACCTTCACCTTCACCTTGTCGCCTACATTCAGCCTTTCTTCCACCCGGCCTACATGACCCCATTCGATCTCCGATATATGGCACAGCCCGTCCGTTCCCGGTTTCAGGTTTACAAAAGCGCCGAAATTCATGATCTTCACAACCACGGCCTCTTCGAATATGTCACCAATTTCCACCACTCGAACGATATCCTTTATGGTTTTCACCGCTTCATCAGCATTCTCCGCGTCGGTTGAAGTGATCATTACCATCCCGCTGTCGACTATGTCAATCTGCACGCCAAGCTCGGCGGTTATTCCACGGATTACCTTTCCTCCCGGACCGATAACCTCTCCTATCTTCTCGGGATCGATCATGAAATTGATGATCCTGGGTGCGTATTCAGATATCTCTGGGCGAGGCTCCGAAATCACACCCTCGATAGCGTCTAAAATCTCATTCAATGCCTTTCGCATCTGAGGCATTGTGGCCTCGATCATATCGGGAGTGAGCCCGGCGGTCTTGGTGTCCATCTGGATGGCCGTGATACCGTCGCGTGAGCCAGTAAACTTGAAATCAGCGCCCCCGGGACCATCCTCAAGGTCCTGGATATCCGTGAGTACCTTCCATTTATCTCCAAGCGAAGCAAGACCCATGGCGATTCCAGCAACAGGCTTCTTGATTGGAACTCCCGCATCCATCAGTGCTATGGTCGAGCCACAGGCGGATCCCATGGAAGACGAACCGTTCGACCCCATAACCTCGCTGACTACCCGCACTGTGTAGGGGAAATCCTCTTCATGGGGTATGACGGGCACCAGTGCCTTCTCGGCAAGAGCACCGTGACCTATCTCACGTCTGCCGGCACCCCTGATGGGTTTGACCTCTCCTACCGAGTAGCCCAGAAAATTGTAATGATGGAAAAACTTTTTTGACTCATCCGTCTCCATTGACTCCACCGACAGGTCATCTCCCGGGGATCCCAGGGTCACAACGGATAGCACCTGGGTCTCGCCTCTTGAAAAAAGCCCGGAACCGTGAGTCCTGGGAAGTAAGCCGACATCGACGGACAGATCCCTGATCTCATCCAGTTTCCTTCCGTCCACTCGTTTGTCCTTTTCAAGAATGCTTACAGTGACCTGCTCCTCTATGAATTCGAAGAAGAAATGATCTATTAATTTTTTCAGATATTTTCGTTCCTCCTCCTCTTTCTCCGCGACCGCCTTCTTGGTAGTCTTCTTGGTTGTTTTCTTGCCGGTCCGTTTTTTAACGAATTCGTCCAACAGCAAAGACTTAAGGTCCTTGAGTATCTCCTTTCGCTCTCCCTTGGAGCCTTTGGGAGTGTTGAACAGGTACTTGTCCAGATGGGGGATCGCCGCTTTCTTGATCTCCTCCCACACCTTCAGATCCTCTTTTGAAAAATTTCCCCTCATGATGAGGTTCTCGGGGGATGCCTTTTCAACTCCCACTTTCTTCCTGATATCATCGATGAATTTTGCCAAGGGTCCCATGACCTCCATGGCCTTTTTGAAGGCATTCGTGATCTCTTCATCGGCAATGTCATTTGCCTCGCAGTCCACCATGATGATCCGTTCCCCGTCACCCATGACCGTCAACTGCAGGTCACAGTATTCCAGGTCGTCCGCGATGGGGTTGACGATGAGGTCTCCCGTCATCAATCCTATTCGTACACCTGCCACGGGGCCCGCAAAAGGGATGTTGGATATATGCAATGCAGTGCATGCGGCGATCATTGCCACAATATCGGGCCTATTCTCCTGATCAAGACTCAACACCACACACGTAACCTGGATCTCGTTTCTAAGATCCTGGGGAAACAGGGGCCGTAGCCCTCGATCTATCATCCTGCCGGTCAATACTGCCTGAGTGGATGGCCGTCCCTCGCGCTTCATGAAACGCGGTCCCTTTATCCTTCCAGCTGCGAAATATCGTTCCTCGTAATCTACCATTAATGGAAAAAAATCCATACCTTCTCTTGCTCTCTTCGACATGGTTGCCGCTGCCATCACCATGGTTCCTCCCATCTGTACCGTCACTGCGGCCCCCGCCTGTGCGGCCAACCTGCCGTGCTCTATTATCAGTTTCTCTCCTGAAAAATCAAACTCAAATCTCTCTATACTCATATTATCACCTATACTCTCCTTGTTATTCTGGAAAATCAGAATCTCCTATTCCCACCTTCCGTTGCTCGCTCCTCGTCCACCTGGACTTTGAAAAAAATCGTTCAAAACTAGCCGTCATTCGGAGCTATTTTCTTTTGTATTTTTCGTGTTTCTTACCTTTTATCTTCGACCGCATTATATCTTAAGATACATATATAAGCTTCCCTTTGTTTTCCACATCACTGTGATTATTTTACTCTGCGTTATCTGCGCTTTCATCTGCACATTTCACTCTGTACCTCACTTTATTCGGGGATACTATCCCATGAACCACCGCGAAGTCCCCGTTTTCCTGCTGATTGCCAATGGCCCCATTTTAGATAATGCAAGCATCAACAAATGGCGAACTTGCCACCATTGACAATAAATTCAAAATTTCCAAGTAGTTTTAATATCAATGAATCTCATCCGGGAAATTATGTGTGGCATATTCGGAATAGTATTCGGAACTCGGAATACGGACTTGGGAAAGATACTTCTCGAGGCCGGACGCAGATTGGTTTACAGGGGCTATGACTCGGTGGGCGTAGGAGTGGTGGACGGAAAGAGCACCGACCTCAGAAAAGACGCAGGAACCATAGAGCAGGTGAGCCTGGACCATCAGTTCACCGAGATCGGCGGCGAGCGTGGCATCATTCAATTACGCTGGGCAACATTCGGAAGACCCTCCCGGCGAAACGCCCAGCCTCATTACGATTGCGACGAAGACATGATAGGTGCCCATAATGGCAATATCGTTAACTGCACTCAACTGAAGAATCTTTACAAGAGTGAAGGGCACAAGGTACGGGGATGGAACGACGGGGAGATGGTGGTTCACACCGTGGAAAAATATTACGATAATAACGGTGGCGATCTAAAGGCGGCAATAATGAGGGGCGACCAGGACCTGCACGGTGATTACGCCTTTGTAATAACCACGGTTCATTCGAACGAAATTTTTGCAGTGAAAAGGGGCAGCAGCCTTTATATCGGCGTGGGTGAGGATTTCATCTGCTGCAGCAGCGATCTGCCTTCGATACTTCCTCTTACGAAAATGATACTACCTTTGATAGACGGTGAATGTGTCCGATTCGACTCGGACAAATATGAGATTTTTTCCATTGTGGACGGAAAGGAGATTAGTCGTAAACCGAAGGAGAGCGAGCTTGACCCTGAGACGGCTAACAAGGGGGGTTTCGACCATTTCATGCTAAAGGAGATAAACGACCAGCCCAAAAGAGCCGAGATGCTTCTCCAAACTCTTGAGGAATCCGATTTCGTGGATAATTTTATTGAGCGGATCGCAGAAGCCAGGAGAACCTTCATGGTGGCGTGCGGCTCCTCTCTTAACGCGGCCATTACAGGCTCGTATTTCTTCAACAAGTTCTCCGGACTACCGGTCATACCCGTCATCGCCGGGCAGTTCATCGACAACTATGGTTATTCGATAACCGACGAGGACTGCGTTATCTTCATCTCACAGTCGGGGGAGACCAAGGACGTAATAAACGGCTTGAACTTCCTTCGCAAGACCGAGAAAGGGACCTTGTTGGGCATCCTGAACGTGCTCGGTTCCACGCTAATGCTGAACACCGATGCCTATCTCCCATTGGTATGCGATCTCGAAATTAGCGTACCGGCGACAAAGACGTTCATGAATCAGGTGATCCTGCTTTATTACGTGGCCCTAAAACTAGGAAAGCTTACCGGGCGACTGACTGCAAAACGATCCAGAGAATTGACCCGGGAGTTACACACACTGCCCCACCTTCTTGCGAGAACTATCGAGCATGTGGAACCAAAGGTTAAGAAACTGGCGAAGAAACTGCATGGAACACAAGATTGCTACTGTCTCGGGTACGGAGTATGCCACGGCATAGCCCTCGAGGGTGCTTTGAAGATCAAGGAGATAACATATGTCCATTGCGAGGGAATGTACAGTTCCGAGTTCAAGCACGGTCCCCTGTCCATCGTTACAAAGGATTATCCCATAATATTCATCACCACCCCCGAGGACACATACATGATAGTGTCGCACATGAACGAGGTATCGTGTAGGGAGGGGCGCGTAATAGTGATATCCGAGGATTCCAGATCATTAAGGGTGAACAGCCATCATTATATTGCAACACCCCGGGCCGGACCGAACCTGAGCCCGCTCATTAATATTGTCCCGGTCCAACTGCTGGCGTATTTCTGGGCAACGGCAAATGGGATCGATCCGGATTATCCAAGGAATCTTTCCAAGACCCTCACTGTCGATTAGATGCGGTATAAGTATGGAAAAATGAATCACGCCAGTCCGATAATTCCGAAAAAATCAATTTATTAAGTGCCAGAACACCTTTCTCAATCGCATGAAACGGGAGGAATCCTCATGGATAAAAAAGATATCCTTTCGGCGGAGATCCAACACATCGACATCACAAAATTCGACAGCACTCCGTTGATGGAATCATTCGGCAAAATGGCATTTCAGGCCCGAAATCTGGCCAATGCCGCCGAGATATACGAAAGGATGATCAGGGACCCCCACTGCACCATGATCCTGTGTCTCGCAGGTTCTCTTTTTAGCGCCGGCCTAAAAAAGATAGTATGGGACCTCGTCAGGTGCAACATGGTGGATGCCATTGTCTCCACCGGCGCAATAATGGTGGACCAGGATTTCTTCGAGGCCCTGGGTTTTTCCCACTACAGGGGCACGCCCTTCACAGACGATGAGATATTGAGAAAAAAATCCATAGACCGGATATATGACACCTATATCGACGAGGACGAACTGAGAATATGCGATATGACGGTTGCGGAGATCGCAAACGGCCTTCCGCCCCGGGCGTATTCATCACAGGAATTCATCCGGGAAATGGGGCGATATCTCGAGCATAAAGGAAAGGATAACGGCTCGGTGGTCCTGGAATGTTACAGGAAGGACGTCCCCGTATTCGTACCAGCTCTCTCCGATTCTTCAGCGGGACTCGGCCTGATCCATCACCAGAAGGGTCGGGAAAACGAAGCGAAGGTCACCATTGACAGCGTGAAGGATTTTCTGAATCTGACCCGGATAAAGATCGCGTCGGGAGAAACGGGGCTCGTCATGATCGGCGGCGGAGTTCCCAAGAATTTTGCCCAGGATATTACGGTGGCGGCGGAAGTTCTTGGCGAAAATACTAAGATGCACAAGTATGCAATACAGATCACCGTTGCCGACGAGAGGGACGGGGCGCTTTCGGGCTCAACTCTCAAGGAGGCTCATTCATGGGGGAAGGTGGACAGCCATTATGAACAAATGGTGTTTAGTGAGGCGACCATAGCCTTTCCGCTGTTGGCCAGTTATGTTTATCACAAGAATTCTTGGAAACTAAGAAAAGAAAAAAAATTGGCAAAAATGCTCAGGGAAGTGCAAAAATGATACCGAAGAAGATATTTTTCACCAAAGGCGTGGGGGTCCAGAAGGAAAAGCTGGCTTCCTTCGAACAGGCTCTCAGAAAAGCGGGAATCGAGAAATACAATCTAGTGAAAGTTTCGAGTATCATGCCGCCCAACGTGAAGGCCGTCACCAAAGAAGAGGGACTGAAAATACTTCAGCCTGGTCAGATTCTCTTTGTAGTTATGTCGGAGAATTCCACGGACGAGCCCAACCGGTTGATATCCGCTTCACTGGGCATAGCACGACCTGCCAAAGGGGGTTACGGCTACCTTTCCGAGCACCATGCATACGGGCAGTCGGCAAAGGTTTCAGGCGATTACGCAGAAGACCTTGCCGCAACCATGCTCGCAACCACACTGGGCATAGAATTCGATGTTGATCAAGCCTGGGACGAACGAAAACAGATCTACAAGGCATCGGGAAAGATAATAACGACAACCACCGTGACCCAATCCGCCAAGGGAGCGAAGGAAGGACTGTGGACCACGGTTATCGCCGCCGCTGTTTTCTTGATCGACGAGTAGGCCCGGAAGATCAAATTCCAATATTGGATATGTTAACACCAATCCGATTTTCCTCATACTCGGCCAAAGTTCTCATTTTAAATGACAATATATTGGTAAAACATTTCATTTGAAATGAAAAGTTATATCTCTATGATAAACCGCTACTTTTAATTGGTGAGGATGGAGCGAATCTTATTAACCGGTCTACACCTATCGCATTTATTGCCCGTGGACGATATTGGGTTAATAATCATGCTCATGTTTTGGATGGTATTAGTGAGGATTTCCTTAAATATCTTGAAATATATATCAATTCCATTGATTTAAAACCTTACATTACGGGGATGGCTCAACCAAAAATGAATCAAAAGAAGATGAACTCAATATGTGTTGCCTTACCTCCTTGTGAAGAACAACGCCGCATCGTGGCCAAAGTCGAAAAACTCATGTATTTATGCGACCAACTAGAAGTAAAAATCGAACAATCCCAAAACCACTCCGAGAAACTTCTCAAGGCTGTTATTCACGAAGTATTGGCAGGGTGAAAGATATAGTGAATTAGTGATGGAGCATCTGAATAATTCGTTCATTTTTACAAACAGAATCCCATATATTGTATTCTTGCCCTTGAAATTCAAAACATGAATCATACCCTACCCCTACCGATTTAAGCCCATCACAGCCCGGATTTACCCGCCCTATCGGATTCTACTAAGGCATACGGTAGGGGATTCATCTGAACCGTTGGGAAGGGGAGTTATAAGGGTATATTTTCTAAAAATAACCCTGAAAACATAGGTTCTAAACCCAATATACGATGGGCCTGCCCGGATTTGAACCGGAGTTAATGCCAATTAGGGACGAGTATTATCCCGTCTCCCCAAGGCACAAGGATACCAAACTACCCCACAGGCCCTCGAAAAAAAATTAAATTAAGCGGACCATTGAGCCCACTCAATTCATGTTCTAATCGTATCTCATGATCTCGTCGATGAGATCCACGTGGGCGACAAATATTCTGCGGCAGCAATAATTCTTCAGTCCAAGGGAATCCATCACATCCTTTGGCGCTTCCCCCATCTCCTCGACCCTGCGTCTGTACTGCTCGTGCAGATGGCCGATCACCTTTCCGCAGGTAAAACATCTTACAGGTATTATCATAACTGCATTCCCCCTATCGATATGATTTCTGTCTCTTCGCCCTTGCACCCTTTCCAAGTGGATGTTTCGGTTCTTTCCGTCTCGTGTCGCTTACAAGAAGGCTTCGATCGTGGCTCAAGAACGATTGTCTCAGTTCCTCGTCATCGAAATATTCCACCAAGCCCCTGGCAAGAGCGGTCCTAATGGCGTCCGAGCGTCCCAGAATGCCGCCTCCCATCACCTTGATGGATATATCTATCTTATCCATTCTGTTAAGCACGAAACGAAGTGCATCCCGGACCTTTATCTTGGCCAGTTCGGGCTCGTAGAATTCGAAAGGGACTCCATTGATCCTGAAAATCCCCTTTCCCGCCTTGATAGTGCATCTGGCTATGGAGGTTTTTCTTTTTCCGCTTGTATTAACGACCTTTGCTTTCTTTTTCGCCATAATGTCACACTACTCCTTTGACCCTATCAAGCGGGCGAGATCCCCCAGCTCCATGAAACTGGGTGAATTCAATTCAGATGCAATCTCGATCTTTATCATCTTCTCTTTTAGCAGCGCCTTGGGTACCTTCACGAACACCTTCAACCGTTTCAGAGCATCCTTCCCCTTGTTCTTCTTCATGGGGAGCATTCCCCTGACGGTCCTTTTTACAATGCGATCCGATCTTTTGGGGAAAAAGGGGCCCTTTCTTCGATGAGTCAGGTCTCTCTTCTTCCTGTATCTCGCCAGGATCATCTTTCTCTTGCCAGTGACTATGCACCTGTCGGCATTCACGATCCTAATTTCCTCTCCCTTGAGGAGGTCCTTGGCCACAACCGAGGCCAGCCGCCCGAGGATATGTCCTTCTGCGTTGATCACCTTCATAATATCACCCGATTATCCTCACCCTGCTACCCTTGGGGTTCTTTTTCACGAGTTCGTGGATGCTGATCATCTTCCCACCGGCATCTCGAATCTTCTTCTTGGCTGATTCGCTTGCCTTGAACGCTGCAACGGTAACCGGGAAATCAATATCCCCCGCACCGAGCAGTTTCCCCGGTATAATGATGGTCTCACCCTTTTTCACGTATCTCGCAATCCGGCTGACATTAACCTCTGGACGGTTCTGTAACGATTTTTCAAGTCTTTTGGCAATGTCTCGCCAGATTGGTGCCTTCTCCACCCAGCTCACCTTTTTCAGATCCGAAATGAGCTGAATAAGGAGTGGGTTGGTTTTCATGCTTTTTTTCAATCTGACTCCTCCGACATTATTATGCCATCATCCGATTCCTCGAATGAAAAGCGCACACGGTAATTGTACCTTTACTTAAATATCTTTTTAATGTTTTATATCCGAGATTGACCGACTAACTGAGATCGAGCTGAGTTATCCAGAATTACCCCTCCCCCTTTCTCCATAATCTTTTCTCTTTTTAAAGAGGGTCTCGGTGTACGAATAGCTCCCGTTACACTCCGGTGTACCCGACATCGAATCAATATTCGATTAGGGTTAATAGAAACTTTTCTATGTCACCTTACGGCACACCTGAGCCCAAAGTAAACTACCAGCCCCTAAAGGAGCTGGCGTTTTGCGCGTAGTGCCGTTAATTCTAAGCAAAGTCTGTCAACGAGG
>JASLWR010000022.1:34210-49922 GCA_030740765.1 Thermoplasmatota archaeon | reverse complement strand
AAGTGGTGACTTGTCAAGAAACAGAGTCTTTTCCAGCAGCGACTGGTTCGTGTCTCCGTCATACACTGGGAGTGCTGGGGAAGTGTCCTGCTCCGTTCCGGGAATGAGTGACTTCCGGCCATCATCTCTTGAGAAGTCACCACTTCGCAAGTGTGGCGAGCTATTCGGTCGCCTTTACCGAAAAGGAAGCGGTCGGTAAAATAATCCGACTGGCTCTTCTGCAGCAAATATTCCTCCAAACTCTCCAGGTGGAGAACTTCACATTCTGTTCGGTCCTTCACAGCCGCATCCCAGGCTGCTACTATGACCTCTGCTGACTTCTGTATATGCATCTGCTGACCGTTGCCGGAAAGCTGTGGGTGATCCATAGACGAACACATGAAGAGAAAGCGTCAAAATTATCTGGTCACTCCGTCAACTCGTGGGCAATCAAATAAAGAATGTTGCATTTTGACCGAATAACGTTTTCGAGCATAAGCGGTGAATTCTCCCTAATGGATAGATTGCATTGATGGCCCGGTGCGATATGATCGACAATGGATGCCAGGTCTCGGGTCATAATATTCACAGTAAAGTTTTCGGGAGTACCTATCCCGTGCTCGCTGGTGAACGTGAACATATCGGTGGGAGATCGAGCCCTGAAAATGATCTTTTCGTTTTCCAGAATCACGCTCGAGCGGTAGTCCGCCTGTTCCAGCCCCTGTGTTATGAGGTAAAACTCCTTCTGACCGGTTAGCCATACAAGGCGGCCCATCTCGGGAAAAAGGATCGGTTCCAGTTCCACATTATCGGGATAAAGGCATTTGATCTCTCTTGAGAGCGGCCCGCATCTAAGCGATATGAAGAATCGGTCCTCGTTAAGCTCGGCTATGAGAGGATACGAGTGGTCTACAACTTTGAGAAAACGTTTCACCTTCACGAGGTTGACGGCAAAGGATATGTTATTCGATACCAGGTAATCGAACATCCCTCCCTTTATGCTTCCCAGCACCGCCACCGTGCTTTCGAGATTCTTGGTAAACACCTTCAAGCACCCTCCCTCAGCAATAACGATGCAGAATTCATCCAGAACGGGAATACCCTTGAAAAGGTCTTGAAACAACCTGGTCTCGATCTTGAACACAAGCATTTTCATCCACCAGCCCGGATTTCCCATTTCTCCGGGTATTGTAGCGATTATTTTCTATTCTCGATCATCTTCTCCAGCTGTTTCGTGAGCGAGAAAAGGGGAACGTCCGAAATAGTGATATGCCGGGTTGTACCGTGCATACCTTTTGAGACGCTTCTCGCATCCACGAATCCGATATCGATCAGTTTGTTGATGTATTTCCAATACTGAGTGTATTTTCGCGGTCTCTCGCCGTACTCTTCGCATATTATCTGGTATATGTTTTCCACGTCCCCGGTGGAAACATAGGCATTTTTATTCAACGCCCGGGAAATGGCAAGGAAGGTCAAGAGCTGGTGAAGGGACATGCTCTCAAGTTTTTCGGTTGTTATGTTCTGGTACGTTGCGGCTCTCGCGGCCCTTACGTGCTCCGCATTGATGTATTTCGATCCCTCGCCCTGGGCTATCATCCCGCCGGTTTCCAGCAGTTCGATGGCGTAGCGCGCGTCGCCCCACTGGGCTGCGATCTCCGCTATGAGCTCGGGGATCTCCATCTCGACAACCCCCTGGTAGAATGCCATCTCCGCCCGCTTTTCGATGATCCCCCATAACTGACGCTTGGAATACTTGCCGAGATGAATTCGATTGGATCTCTTTATGGTGGAAAGGGTTGCGGAATCCAGCATGTCGTAGATGTTCTTCTGCGAGATCAGTATCAGCGAAACACTGCCCTTTAGATAGATCTCCTCCTCATTGAATCTCGAAAGAGAATAAACGAGGCTGCTTCCGCTGGTTCGGATCAGCTCGTCCACCTCGTCAAGTACCAGCAATAACTTACAATTCTGTTTTTTCACGTCCCTCATCAGTATCCTCAGCATCTCGTTTACGGTAAAACCCCTGTCGGGAAAATGAGGCTGAAAATGACGGACTATCTTGGACATTACCTGGCTCTCGCTGCGCCTCTGGCGGCAGTTGACGTGTATGTATTGAAGATTGAGCTTACGCTCGGCGGCGATCTCCTGGAAATCCGTGCCGAATCTTTTTGCCAGGGCGGTTTTCCCGGTGCCCACGGTTCCGGTGATAAGGAGGTTCTGCGACAGGCCCTTCTTCATTACCGGACGTAAAAGGTTAACAAGATTTCTCGCTTCATCTTCCCGGTACATCAGTTCATCGGGAATGTAATCAAAACTCAGTTTGGACTGGTCTTTGAATATGTCGGGAGTGGAAAACCCCTGTATCAATGCTTTCATCCTTCGCTGCCATTACGCTAAGGGTTAATAATTGTTTCTTTATTTTCTATTAATTCCGAACCGCCTTCATCATTTCAACCAGTTCTCCCTCGTCGATTATCGCTACGTCCCAATCCCGTGCTTTATCCAGTTTCGAGCCCCCTTTTTCCCCCGCCAGCAGGTAATCTACTGATTTCGAAATATTTTTTATCGTTCCTCCGGCCCCCCGGATAAGGTCTTCGAAATATTTCCTGGGCTTCGATAGCGAGCCTGTAATGCAAAACGATTTGCCCGCGAGGGGTTTTTCTTGTACGTTATTCACCCCATTTTCGGGTCCAACAGGTTCCGTTTCCTCGATATCGACACCCCCTGAACGCAGATCCTCGATAACAGGCCATTTTTCGTTCAGCTCAAGATTGACGGCCACTGCGATCTTTTCGCCCACGCCGTCTATGCTGACCAGATCTTCGATATTCGCGTCTCTAATGGCTTCCAGATTCCCTAATCTCTCGGAAATTGCCGCTGCCATTACCTCTCCCAGGTGGGTGATGCCCAGGGCGGTTAGGAATTTCGCGAGAGTAATCTGCTTCTTCTCCCCAATATGTCTCACGATCTTACTCGCCAGAACCTCACCCATCTTGTCGAAGGGAAGAAGGTCCTCTTCGCTTAACCTGAAGAAATCGGCAGGGGTGGTCAGTATTCCCTTATCATACAATTTCTCTATAAGCGACGGACCAACTGTTTCAAGATCAACAACGTCGGCAAAGTGGATCAATTTTTTTAGTAAACGGCGGGAACAGTTTTGGTTTTTACATCTCAAAAATACGTTTTCCTTCACAACCCCCGATTGACATCTCGGACACTTTTCTGGAATATCCACCGGCCCATCATTGGGCCCCTTTTCCAGAACCCTGATTACTTTCGGTATCACGTCGCCCCTTCTCTCGATCAGAACCGTATCACCCACGTTCACTCCCAGACGCACTATCTCATCAGCGTTATGCAGGGTAGAATGTGTAATATTCGCACCGGCGAGATTCACGGTCTCGAGATCGGCCACCGGGGTGAGGTTTCCGGTCCTGCTCACCTGCCACCTGATATTCTTTATCGTCGTCCGGGCCTGCTGTGCGGAAAATTTCCATGCAATCGCCCATCTGGGATGGTGGTGCGTCGAACCCATTTTTTCCTGCAGAGAAAGATCGTTTACTTTGATGACCACACCATCTATATCAAAGTCCACCTCACCACTCCGTCCCCGATCCCAGCCCTCGAACAGCTCAGGAAGACCTTCTACCCCCGATCGCGCGATCTGAGCCGGCTCGACACCCAGCAATCGGACCATTTCCATTTTTTTATATTCGTTATCGATTTCCCCAAACCCTGGAACTTTTTCCGCCAGCAACAACTCCAACCTCTCTCGTTCATTGTTTTCCATGACAGCGGCATAAGCAAAAAAATTCAATCGTCTCTCACCAGTCACCCGAGGATCCTTTTGCTTGACTGAACCGGCAGCCGCATTCCGGGGATTAGAAAACTCGCCGGCAAATTCATCGAATACCGATCTTCTCATGAATATCTCACCGCGGATATGACACGTGGCATCGAAGTTCAATTTGGCCGGGATATCCTGAATATAGCGAACATTTTCGGTTATGTCCTCCCCAACCCGTCCGTCCCCCCTGGTGGCTGCATATTGGTATATGCCTTTCTCGTAATACAGTGAAACCGCCAGACCATCGAGTTTCGGTTGCACAACAAAGTCATCCATACCTATCGTCCATTTCGTCACTTCCTCGAATGTGTTCGCCTTATTGAGAGACAGCATTTCCACTTTATGTTGTACCTTCGTTGCCTCCGGCCGCGGCCGGTCCCCCACCTGTGAAAGCAGATCGTTTTCGGGATTCAATTTTTCAAGTTCGTCCCTTAAGCGGTCGTATTCATCATCGGTTATCTCCATCGTACCCAGGGTGTAGTATAGATAATTATGATGGCGAAGCTGAGACTCCAGCTCCATCACGCGTTGGTGATCTTTATTATCGAAATTCAACAGATTTCGCTGTTCTTGACCGCTTTTCTTCTTATGACCCATTTCTTTCACCGGTTTAAAAGCAGGACGGCATTCGCGTCCCTATCGCTTATCTCGGATATTGAAAATTGAATGATATAAGTTTTTATTTCATGTTATTCATTTATCTGAATTAAGTTATTTAATTTGTTACGGAGCCGATAGATATATGATCGTTTACCAGGATGATCTGATAAGCCAAGCGCTCTCAGCCGCGGGTGCGTGGTATCCCAGGGTGGGTAGCGGAGTTCTCACCGGTTATTACGAACTTTTTGGATTAATCGAAGAATGGATAATTGGATTCAATAATTCGGTTACTGATGTTCAGGAAACACAAGAAATTGATAAACACAAGGGTCGGAGGATCCCCTACAACGCCAGCCTCTTCCATTTCATTCTTTATTATGCCCCCCCCCCAAACTATCCTTTCGTCGTTTTCGGTGATAATGCGCTAATGTTCGGCTCCTTCGGAGGCAAAAGGAACGACCGTTTATCCGTCTCCTTCCCGATCTACAGCGATATTGAATCTGCGTTTACGGCCTTGGACAGTTTTCTGACAAATCATGATATCATGTCCCTGCTGCATACGAAAAAAATTAAAAATATACTACTAAGGGACATCGACGAGCAGTTCGCCAACGCTCTTAGAAAAAAAAATTCTCAAAAATATCGTTTGAGTTCGTTAAAAGAGGTCAATTATTGTATCTACGATGTTCATAGCACACTTGCCTTGCACGGTAGGGGTTTTTCAAATCTCAGATGGCGGCTCAATCAATTCAATAAATCGAAGCATAGAGTGGAGCATATACCATTGTCGGAGTCAAGGGAGCAGGTAATACATCTAATAGGTCAGTGGCGGAAGCAGGCCCTGAGAGATAGAGGATTCTCTTACGTCGACATGAGATCGGACAGATTCGGGGCAGGGTTCTTTGAAAATCCAGCATCCGATACCGCTCGGGAGATCGAGAGAGCGGACAGAAAAGCGAATTCCATAATAACCGATAAGGTAATTTCAAGGGTCCTGAAGGTCAATGGAAAAACCGCCTCTTTCAATCTCGGGTACCCGCTTGGTTTTGATAGTAACACAGTTGTTTTTGCCCATGCAATCGGCATCTCGGACATATCCGTCCCCGGTCTGTCAGAATACGCTCAGATGGATTTTTGGAGGATGTTACGGGAAGCAGGCTATGGATATATTAACGATGGCCCCACTTGGAGAAAAGGGCTTGCCGTCTACAAGGACAAATTCCGCCCGGTCCTGAGAGAAAGGTATTACTGGGCTGCGATGAAAATATTGATTGACGGATGCGACCGGTAAACACCTCCACCACCAGCCCATATTCCGGAGATAAAATTGAGAATCATAGACTATTATCATTGGAAAATATATATCTCAATCAACCGGACCCATCGCCCCTATTTGTTTCCGTCATTTGCTAGCTCTTCATTTCTGAATTGAAAATTGAATGAAACAACGCAAAGAATTCCGGCCGCATAACCGAGGCCGAGTAATATTGCGTCTTTGGGAATCTCGTCAAGTGAATTTGCCCCCAAAAAGTAATTTATACCAAGTAACGACAGGGCGAAAAGCAAGAATGCGAAGACAGCAAAAAAGAAAGATTTCTTTGTTATTTTTTTGGGCATTATTGAAGATTTTAACGGAAAGAGTGAAGCAGATATGTAATGGCCGGTCATGAGACCTCCGAAGAGGCCAAGAAATTCCGCCCCGCCATTGCTTGCGGGGATAAATATCTTTGATAGACCGAAAAAGCTTAACATTAAGGCCAGGATGAAGGTGATCATGTCGGAGAGATCTATTTTTGAAAAGACCTGACGGAATGCTTTGATTCCTCTACTTACTAGCATAACGGAGACGATGCCAAGAACCAGGCCGCCGAAAATATCTCGGGGGTAAGCCGCACCCACATAGATTCGGGATAACGACAGTAACGCCACCGCTGCCACAGAGCTGTATTTCACCCACTTTCCCCGTATGAAGAAACACAGGAAAACGGATAGCCCTGTCAGGCGCGCGACGTGAATATCAGGAAATGAATAGAGAGAAACACTTAAGAGACGGTCATCCGGCGGAGGAGAAGGCAGGGCGAAGGACCACTGAAGGATCATACCCGTCAGCGATATGAATGCGGCCAATGACAAGAGGTGAAGCCCCATGCTCTTTCTTAGAAAAAAATACACGATGAGCGATGCGAATGAAATGAACATCACACCGCCAAGATAAGGGAATATTTTTATTAGCGACTCAAGAAACGACGGAAGGTTCGAACGCATTTCCCCGGCGAAGGAAGCCGCTAAAGTATTCATGTATAATGCGCTCCATTCACTTTTTCTCGTTGATATTGTCACAATTGTGAGTCTTGCACTTGTGACTATGTTCGCGGAATCGCAGCCCCGACGGGGATCGATTCGGCTGAATCCTCGTCACCGCATAATCGTAGATGGTCTGGGCCCTGTCCGAGGGTATCTTGATCGGAGGCAGCAGGTATCGGTCCCGCCGGAGAATCACTACATTCTTTCTCATCCCCACCTTTACGAAATTATTCCAATGATCGAGAGTACCTTCCTTGAACACACCAATATTACCTATTACTATCCTTTTTGGGAGCAGGAAATAGATTGCCATCAAGGATACGATCAAAATGTCCATGGCTATCTCAAGGAAACCGCCATCCAGTTTGTAGATGTCGAAAAGGGTGAACAGCACGTAAGCGGTCATGAAGGATGAAATGGAAGCACAATTGTAATACAGTTCCTGCAGCACGGTGGTCCGCATGGATACTATAACTTCGTCCTGTTTATCGCGTTTCAGTAATTTTAAAAGGTCAATGAGAAACATCGCCGCCACCATTATTCTGATGATCATCAAAACGGTATCCAAGGACATATAGGCGACCCCTGTCTTTCATTGTACTCAGTTCAAAATCTATCAGATCCCCATGGCCTTGTCGGTAATTGCCACGGATTCGGTGAAATCACCCTTGAAACCCGACATTGCACGAATACAGTCAACTATCTCCGGTATAACATCCGATTCCTGGTGAACCGCCTGGTAGTAGAATAGCGTCCGACCAACCAGATGCGTGCCGTCCTCCCACACGATTATCTCATTGAAATCTCCCCGGGATCGATTCAGGTCACGTGCGAGCTCCATCACCTGCGCCGAGGAAACTATCTTGTCCTTTCCCCTCACGAACTTGATGCGAGGCGTGTTATCCCAAAGCCTAAGTATCTGGTGAACGTCCACGGTGGACTCCGGCAGGTCCACAGCAATGCAGTGAAGGTGCATTATGGTCGTAGGCACCTTAACCGCCATGGTCTGTATGTAAATGTCTTTGATAACGGTCTGGAGGTCCGGGCCGTGGTGGGAAGGGACCGCAAGGACAGGCTCCACGGCATTGATGGGGCCGCTACGGGAATCTCGGGGGTCCGCGCTCCTCCTTATCAGTGTAGCGATAACCCGCTCTATACCGAATACCCGATAAAGTGGATAGAGGGTTCTTATAAGCCCGGTGGTATTGCAGGAAACCACTCTCGCGTACTTCTTAGTTTTCGCTTCTTCGAAATTGACAAAGGAATTGAAGGAAAAACCGCACGTTTCATGTTTTTCCCCTCCCTGCAGGATCGTTTTAATATTCTTTTTTCGATATTTTTCGATGGATCGCGCACCAACCCCTCCGGGGGTGCATTCCACCATGATGTCAACCCGTTCAAGCAGATCGTCGATGGTCCCTTTTATCTGCATGTCTGCAAAATCGAAGTTCTTGACGTATTCCTCCTCACCTGCGTAAACGTCGAATCCTTTCTTTATCGCCAGCCGTGCTTCGAAGTCCGGGTTCCTTTTAGTGACCCCTTCAACTTTCATGTCTGACTGGAGTTTAATAGCGTCCGCTACACGTTTTCCAATGGTACCGTACCCGTTGATCCCGACTCTTATCATAGCCATGTACTCATCTCCGTAAAAAGAGAATTCCAGGGTGGAAAATGACCATTATCCCTTTAATATTTAACTGTAAATATTGTTGATTAAAGTTTACTAGACCCGACAACATACCATCCTTCGGGTTCATCCCTGGTAGTATCCACCGTTAGATGCAGTATCGCGATACCGGGATATTCTTTCTTTATGGAGGAAATGTCGATTTTTTCCCATTTTTTTTCATTGTTGACGTATGCCTGTTCGGTCAAAGCATTGGATTCGTAGTTTTCCCTGGTCCTTCTCATTATTCGAGCGATGGAAACCTCTCTCGGACAGCTGGTCTCCAGTATCACGAACATTTTTTTGTTCGCACAGGCTATCTTCGCAGCTCTCCTACGCAGCACAGCAACCACGAAGGTTGCATCGATAATGAGGCCATTTCCCCTTTTGATAATCTCGTTTGCCCTTCCAAACACCTCATCATAGACGCGTTTGCGGTTGTCCATGTTCGAAGCTACCCTGTTGTCGAAAATATCGAGGTCTTTCAGCACCTCAAGCCTAACAAGATCAGTCCGGAGAATCGGATAACCCATAATCTTCGCGATCTCGGCCGATGTCTCGGTCTTCCAGGTAGCCGGCAGTCCGCAAGTGATCAAAAGAGCGTCTTTCGGCAGTTTATTATGTATAAAATCCGCGAATTCTTCACGCATGGATTCACCCTTATAAATCAATCACTCTCAATTATATATTTACAGGCCAACTCGAAATATTTTCCCGCAACCGCTGCCGCAAGGGCCTTTCCCTCTTCGGGAATGTCCGGATCGTTCAACTGGAAACTTATCACCTTCCCCCGAACATAGCTCCGGTAGACCTTGTAGAAATTCAGTAAAAGGTCGAAAAGCTCGACATCCGTCTCATTGGAGTGCTCGAGATAGCTCAGGTATAATTCAGCCGCCAGATCTTCACCATGGTTGTATTCAAGGTCCATTATCAGAAAAGCTATGTCCGAAGCCGTATCGGAATACCTGAACCTGTCATTGAACTCGATGCAATCGATGATGGATATGGGTTCGGTAAGACAGACGTGTTCCATATGGAGGTCTCCGTGACAGTCCCTGATCTTTTTTGATCGGATACGCTCTTTGAAAACTCCAATATGCTTCCGGTAAAATTCTCCCGTCCAGTTCTTGATAGCTTCATATTGATCCATTGAAATGCTTCGGTCCACGAACTCCCGGGTCTGTTCGAAGTTCTCATCAGTATTGAATTTTACAACATCCAGGGTACCGAAGTGGTCTATTTCGCCAGACCCCCGGGCAGTCCTGTGGAATTCGGCAATGGTCCTTGCAATGTTGATCAGATCTTTGGAGCCGAGCCCGCCTTTGTCGAATGCGGTCCTCATGAGCACGTTATCGGGGATGCGTTTCATCTTGACGCAATACTCTACTACATCCTCCTTTTGAGTATTCTCAAATTCTGCGGAATCGACCCCCAGCTCCATTATTCGTATGCTACCGTTATGTTCTGTAACGGGACAAACACCAAGATAGACCTCCGGGGCCAATCTTTTATTGAGCTCGATCTCACGGTGGCAGTAAAAATTCCTCTTTTCCAGGGTGGAAAAGTCCAGAAACCCAAAATTGACCGGTTTTTTGACCTTGTAAGCAAATCTCTCCGTAATGAAGACCCACGAGATATGGGTCTGTACGAATTTTATCTGCCCAACGGGATCGGGATAAGCTCTCGGTTTCTTTAACTCCCTTATCAGCCTTTCCGCAGTTACCATGATCATTACCTACAAAAAAATTTTCTCATAATATCATTCATTCATATACATAATCCTGCCGCGCGTCCAGGTCCATGGTGTCGAACTCCGTTTCCGCCAGTCCGTCCTCAACGATACGGAAGTAAGCGAAGGAACCCGACCTTATGGACCTGTGTTTGACAACGATGATCTTTCGAAGCCCTTCCGGTAATTTTTGAAGTTCGATTATGGCCTTCGCGTTGTGGTTAATAATGTGACCGCCCACAGGCTCGAACCTGTTGTTCTCAATGTCGGTATATACCTGATTGGCAAGCAACAGGGGAACGTTGGTCTTTCTTGCAAGGGACAGGCCGTCGATCATCATCCGGGCCAGGTAATGATATCTCATTTTTCGACTCTCTTCCTTTGGGCTTATGTATTTCCTGTAAAAGATCGTTACAGTATCTATCACCACGAGACCGACATTGAGGTTCTTGACCAGATTCTTGACCTTTATGAGAGAATCGACCTGTTCCTCAAGCGAGAAGGGCTTGAACATCAATATATCGCCGGTAATCCGTTCCACATCCTCTCCGAACACCTGCTCCATGCGTATGGAAGAGACGCCCTCGGTATCGATGTAGATCACTTTCTTGCCCTCAAGAACGCATTGTTTTGCGAACATCAGGCAGATATTCGTCTTACCGCTGCCACCCTCTCCGTAGAACTCGGTTATTGTCCCTTTTTCTATTCCGCCACCGAGAAGCGCATCAATCGGTCTGCAGTTGCTTTTAAGATACATATGAGCGTTCTCCACCGATCAATAGAACCAAGATGGTTCTACTACTAGCCCATCTCTTAAAAACACATCCCATTTCATGAGATCCAGATCCCGTCCAACCACGAAGAGTTTCGAGTCATAGGAAAATTCCATTGAAATCATCAATCCAAGATCGGCATCGTTCTTCATAACGTTCTTCTCGAGAGCGATCATATCCGCTATCTCGCATTTTTCCGTGTAAGTCGCGAGAATCTTCGTCCCGTCCCTACGATGTATCAGAAGGGTTTTTTCAATTGATTCCACTTCATTAAACTGGATGCCATCCGATTTCAGCTTGTCATTGATACCGCCATATTTGTCCAGGGTTGTTTCAGAAAACGGCAATCCTTCTCCAGAGGCTGGCCCAACGACAAGCGGGACAGTTTCAACGATTCCATGCTTTCTTGTGATACTTTTATCCGGGAACAGCTCCGGGTTATCTTTCCCGTAGGATTCCTTGTGAGAGTATTTTGGAAATGAGGTGACATCGTTGCGGTCCATACCGTTCGGGTCGGGAATCATTTCCGGTCCGCCTTTTGGGGGTGGCAGTGACAGTATTTCTCCGGTTTTTATAGGTCCTTCGGGAAGGTCGTCGTCAATTTTCACGTCAGCCCCGTCACTAAAGTCTTGGTGGGAGGATGGGATGCCATTGGATCCCTGGGGAAGACCGATCCTTGCCAGTTCGTTCAATAACCACGCTTCCTCGTCCCATTCTTTGGGACTCAACGATACCGGTGGTATTTCGACCTCTGGCTGCTGATACGGTCTTTCTTTTTCAGACTTTGCTGCGACTATATCGTCCTTGATGATCCGCCTGTAGGAATCCTCGAACATGAGATAAACTATACTTATGTCATTGGGTATGTAGACGTGAGAAATTATCTCCGACAGCGGGGTGGATATGTATTCGCTCTCCTTCAGAGGAACGCGTACAATCAATCTCAACAACTCAAGCGGGTCCTTTGGGTCTATGAATTCCTTGGAACTGTATTCTTTTACGAGAATAGGCCCGTATTTTTCGAGATAAGCCTTTTCAATACGCAACCGTGCGCTGGCAATGTTGGTCATTATCTCCGGAGCCACGGGCTCAAAATCCTTATCACCGATCAGGTACGCTTCATCCAGACCCAGTGCATCCGCGACATCGATCATTTCCACCATTAGCTCCAGATCGTCCACCAGGTTGACTAAGCGGGACGGCGACCTTATCACGAGTATTTCGCGCTCATTCGCTCTGAACCGAGAATATTCAAGAGCGTCCAATCCGGTTCTGAATCTCTTTATATCTCTGGTGGTTAACGTAAGCCTGAACGGATCATGTGGAACCATGAGTCGCCTCTCCTTTGCTGGTAAAAAATATCTTAATATCGATTTTGCTTAATAGATGAGCATGGAATTAATGTCGGTTGGATATATCTTTTTGGGTGGTACTCTCTAAAATAGGTCTTTGAAACAGGCGGAATCCCGGATTTTATATCGATAAAAGACCGCATTATGGACATTTGGACACTTTTAAACAATAAATCAGTAACAGACCGAATAAGAATTAAATTACAGGAGGTGCTTAATGAAGCAATTTGGGTGATAACAATGTGTGAGTCTACAGTAGTGCTTCTAAGGAATGGCCGGAAAGAGATAATAATGGAAGATGTTGCTAGAATTTCGTTCACCTCCGGGGGTGTAACGCTGATGGACATTCTGGGCGGGACCAGAACCGTCGATAACGTGAAGATCACCGAGGCCAATCTCATGGACCACGAATTGATACTGGAGGAAATCTGATTGTGTTCAATGAAGATCGCGATATCCGGTAAAGGCGGGGTTGGGAAGACGACTATTGCAAGCACTATCGCAAGACTGATGGGGCGTTCCGGAAAGAAAGTCGTGATGGTAGATTGCGATCCTTCACCGAATCTCGCACTTTCCCTGGGTATTTCCCAGGAAGAACGAAAGAAAATTGTCCCATTATGCCAACTATATGATCTGGTAGCCGAAAGAACCGGGGTACGACCGGGAGAAAGTCAGGGGAAGTTATACAAGATTAACCCCGAGGTTGATGATCTCCTGGGAAAATACGGGGTGAAGGGAAAGGATAACGTAATTCTTATAGTACTCGGCACCATACAAACAGGCGGAGGCGGGTGTTTCTGTCCCGAATCGGCACTGCTGAAGCGCTTGTTGAGTCATCTCGTTCGCAAGGAAGATGTCCTTATTATGGATATGGAGGCAGGAGTGGAGCACCTGGGTAGGGGTACGACCCGTAACATCGACATTCTGCTAATTGTGGTGGAACCGGGGCAGAGATCGATTGAGACTGCGTCAAGGATAAAAAAACTGGCAAAAGATCTCGGGCTCCCCCGAATTGTGGCAGTTCTGAATAAAAGCCGGGGACGTTCTCATGAAGAGGAGATAGGAGGACGCCTTAAAGACCTTGATATCAAAATGATAGGTTCTATCCCCTATTCCGAGATAGCAATGGAATCTGACCTTAAGGGTATTTCCCTGTTGGATACCGAAGGAAATCAGCCCATCATCGAAGCCGTTGAAAATATATTGGAAAAGCTGATCCCGGGCGAGCCTGCGCTGGGAGAATTATAAGAAAAAAGATGAGGTATGGGCGTGGAAGATACCGCTGGATACCGGGAAGCTGTTAAACTCATTTTCAATCTGCGTTTTTACTGTGTAAAGGAAGGTCTGAAAAAGATCACACGTCTTCTGGAGCTTATGGGTAATCCTCACAGGGACCAGAAAATAATAAGAATAGTGGGTACCAACGGGAAGGGATCGGTGTCGGCCATGCTTTCCTCCATTCTGGTGGAAGCCGGTCACAGGGTCGGTATGAACACTTCGCCGCATCTTCAGGAATTCACCGAACGGATCCGTATCAATGGTGCCGAGATATCCCGCGACGACGTGGTGGCACTTTACGATGAAATCCATCCGCTTATTGAAAAAATGAAGAAGGACACGGAAATGGGGGGTCCGACATATTTTGAGGTAACGACGGCCATGGCTCTGGAATATTTTCAACGGCAAAAGGTTGATCTCACCATTCTCGAAGCAGGCATCGGCGGTAAAAGCGACGGGACACACGTTGCAGACAGTATTATTGTCGTTATAACTAGGATCGCCATGGACCACGCGGACAAACTGGGTGACAGTCTTCAGGAGATCATTGAGGATAAAGCGGGTGCTGTATCATCAGGGGGCTTTTGCGTGAGCTGCAATCCGCCGGACGTTCTTAGAGCGATCGAGCAGGTAACGGAGAATAAAAATGCGTCGTTCGAAGGCATTACGCCATCAGATATACGGGTCATACGGTCCGGACCGAACGGAACCAAGTTCTCATTTAAAACCCGACATAAAGAATACGATAAGATTGTAATACCATTGACCGGTGAATGCCAGGCAGAGAACGGGGCTCTGGCGGTGTTAGCAGCGGAAGAACTTATGAAAATGGGTTTCAGGATTTCCCAAGACGACATCCTTACAGGATTGAGGAAAAGCAAATGGCCCGGTAGAATGGATATTCTTCATGAGAGACCGAAAGTTCTGGCCGACTGCGCACACAATCCCAACGCCATGGAACAGCTGTTACGAGGATTGAAGGACTACGCATATGATAAATTACTTCTGGTATTCGGTGTATGCGAGGAAAAAGCCGTCCAGGAAATACTGGAGATGATAGTACCTGTTGCGGATACGATTATATTTACCAAAACCCAGATGGAACGGGCTGTAGCGCCTGAAGTATTAGCAGGAGTGACATCGCGTGAAAGTACACAGGTCGATAATACGGAGAAGGCTTTGTATGCGGCGCTTGAGATCGCCGGAGCGGAGGATATGATACTGGTTTGTGGTTCGGTATATCTAGTGGGCGAGGCAATGGATTTTTTCGACCGGATGGGTGCTGATTGATTCAATGGGAGCCCGTAGGGGAGGAAATCCGCTGAATTATATTGAAAGGCATAAGAGCCAGAGCGGTAATACAATAACTCTTATTCCATTTATAGACCACTGCTCGTAAGTATCCTTGGTAACCAGATATAAATTGAAATTCCGGTGTAACTCCTGAAGATTTTTAACGTCGGCCTTTGTCACCACTGCCGAGTATTTGACCTCGAAAGCACGTTTTTGTTCAGGCAGCAATATGTCTATTTCGGGTTTGCTATAATAAAGCGGTTCTGAATTCAATTTCAGATGATTGAAAGCTATTGTCTGGGCTTTAAGCCCCTCTTTACAATTCCATAAGCTCGTATACGAATGGTCTGACACGTATATCTTCGGATTCTTTCTCAATGATTTTAAATGGCTCTTCTCAAATGGTAAGCTTCTCTGGATCAGGAAAGAATCTTCCAGATACTGGACATAGCTCCGGACCGTTCGATAATCGGTATTCAGGTCTCGGGATATTTTATTGAAATTTATCTTTTGACCGGTATTCTCGGCGATAAGGCGAAATATTCCTTTTAATACGTCACTCCTTTTCACCATGAAAAGATCCACTATGTCCCTGAAAAAGGTCAGGTCAAGCATTTGTCTCAGGTATATCAAGGAAAATTCCTCATACATCTCGGGGAGTCCTCCCCTTTCCATATATTCTTTGAAGGCGACCCGATATTTGGAAGCATTTTCAGGGTAAAAGACATCGTCAAGAGAGATAGAAGGAATTTCAATTCCCTTGTACCTTAAAAATTCCCTGAAAGTGAACGGACGCAGCTTTTCGATCCGAATCCTACCGATCAAACTCTCCCCAGCACCCTTTTCCAGGTTCATAGAGGATGAGCCGGAAACGAAAAATTTAACATT
>JASLWR010000022.1:0-34200 GCA_030740765.1 Thermoplasmatota archaeon | reverse complement strand
ACATTTAATCCTTTATCGTAGAGGGATTTGATCTGATTCCCCCAGTTTTTTACCTTCTGTATCTCGTCGAAAAAGAAGTATACTCTGGAAGAAAGTTCCGATAAAGATTCTCTAAGTATTTCCTCGCAATAAACCTTGACAATTTTCAGAGGTTCGAACTCATCTCCCAGGTCGAAAGAAAAATAACATATCCTAATTGGCTCTATTTTGGACATGAAATGCTTTATAATAGTTTTTAAGAGAGTGGTCTTCCCAACTCGTCTCAGACCGATTATACCTATGATAAGTTCCCGCTCAAGCTCATCAAGTAGGGCGGGGAAAAGTTCTCGCTCAATGGTGTTTTCGGGTAATTTTACATATTTGCCCGACCACCACGGGTTTTGAAGGCGTAATTCTTCAATTATTTCTTCTGAAGACATATATTCAATATTGTAGTCATGTTATTTATAATTTGAGAATTTGTGTAGTAATGTCACTAAAAAATGGAAAAGTAGTGTAGTAATATCACTAAAAAATTACGAAATTAATGTAATAATATCATTATAAGGGTGAAAACAACTGAAGTATATACAACAAAGAAAGAGGAATCAAAGCAAATTTTTTAAGCGTTTTGTCCCTGCATTGCCCATAAGATATAATTGAAATCGCCGATTAAATTAATCGATTAACAAGATAGTTGAAAAAGAAGTATCGAATACACTATAAGAGTCTGGGATGAATATGTTAAAAGATATATATAGGTGTTGAAAACTTATTAC
Source organism: Thermoplasmatota archaeon (assembly GCA_030740765.1). Classification (GTDB taxonomy): domain Archaea; phylum Thermoplasmatota; class Penumbrarchaeia; order JASLWR01; family JASLWR01; genus JASLWR01. The sequence goes on along the minus strand of JASLWR010000022.1, from coordinate 33,442 downwards.
TTCTACCGATAATTAATTATGTCTATAACTACTTATATGATGATGAATAGAACCAGAATTGATTGATTAATACGGTATAACTTCACAGGAGGGATATTTGATCATGGACACAAAACCGAAAGTTGATGAGAATAAAGTAGTCAACGATAGTCAGTGGCTGGCGGGGCAAAGTTTAATTGAGTACAAAGGACAATGGATTGCTGTATTTAATAAATCAATTGTTGCTAAGGATGTTTCTTTAAAAAGTGTTATGGATGCGGTACGTGAACTTGCATTATCATACATACCTTTGTACATAAGGGTGCCTGAAGGGGCAATCATCCAATAATAATTGAGGGGGATGCTCGATTACTACATATTCCTTTGCTTTTAGACCCATTACCATTAAGGGAGAGATAATACCGAGACCAATCCTTCCTGTGATATTCAGTTATCCGCCTGGATCCGGCGACAACCCATTCCCTTCAGAAATTTTGATTGATTCAGGTGCAGACTACAGTATTCTGAGGTACGATATCGCTAAAGATGCTTTAGGGATACCTGTCGAAACTCTTCCTAAAACGAGTAGCCCTGCAACGGGTATAAGTGGGAAACGTCTGCAAACTGTTGAAACTAATATCGGCCTTACAATTCCATATGGTGCACGTAGTATTGAAAATCTTCACTTTCCAGTAAAGATTATTCTTGATAAGAACTCACAACCTCAGATAAGTTTACTTGGAAGAGTTCCTTTTTTCCATGATTTCCGGATAGATTTTAGAATGGGATACACTGACGACAAATCTCTTGGAAAGTTTGTCCTTTACCATGAAGATAAGAAACGAAAAGCTGTGAATTACAAAAAACCTTTTGATGTTCACATTAAGAAATAAATTGATAATTCGTTCCTATCGGCTGCACTAATCCAACCTTTGCACATAATCGTAAACAATTGTCAAATCGCTTTTACTTTTCGGTGGGAATAGCACAGGATTCGGATGTGCTCACCGCTCCTTTCGGAATAGTGTGTCGTCAGGAACCTATCTGGATTACGAGAAGGGAACATTTGTCGGGTGTGGAAAAGGGACATTTGTTAAGTGTCGAAAGGGACATTTGTCGGGTGTGGAAAGGAACATTTATCGGGTGGAAATGTTGACATTTATTGGTGAGAGCGCAGGAAATTTATTGATCACGAAGACCACGGATCCCGGCTTAAGTATTCATCAAATATTATTCCCCCGAATCCTTAAGCGACAGTGAGTGCTCTCAAGCGCCGATTTCGAAAAAACATTTAAGTATCGATGTAGTTATTGTGCCCGCTCGAATCAGGAGGCATCAGCATAACCGATAGACCACTATACATACTCAACAAGAGCATAGGAAACAGGGTTATAGTGGAACTGAGGAACAAACGCGAATACCGCGGTGTGCTGGTGGGCTACGATCCCCATATGAATCTCGTGCTGAAGACGGCGGAGGAGATCCACGACAACGAGATCATGAGAAAACTGGAGCTGGTAATAGTCCGGGGGGACAACGTGGTCTACATCTCTCCTTGATGATTCTACGTTAAATAATCGAGGTCACAATTATGTCAAAGGGAACACCCTCGTACGGCAAGAGGAACAAAAAGACCCATATATCCTGCAGAAGATGCGGAAATCATTCCTATCACGCAAGGAAGAAGGAATGCGCATCCTGTGGTTTTGGCAGTTCCGCCAAGAGAAGAGGGTTCAATTGGGTCAAATAATTCACCGCTAACTTTTTAAGCCACAGATTCTGTGGGTGATTCATCTCCCAATTAATATCTAATCCACCGGGGGGTTCAGGGGACTTTTAGATTGATGGGTGTTTCTATGAACGAGCAGATAGCAAGAAAGGTTTATGAAGAACGCTGGCAGAAGATCCAGAACCACCTGGAAGAAAAGGACAAGGATATTTTCATCACAACAAACCCCGGCAACGTGAGATATCTATCCTGCGCACACATACCGTCATTTCCGCTCCTGAACCACGTTTTGGTTGACCGGGACGGACATATGTACGGAATAACTTCATCACTGGAGCAGTTCCGTGCCATGGAGGAAGCCGAGGTTGACGAACTGAAGATATTTTCCCCATACCCGGGAATTCGCTCGGACGGGAAGACGGGTCTTGCCGTTCTCAAGGAGCTTATCAGAGAGCAGAAATGGAAGAACGCCCTTTCCGACACCAAGGTCCCCACGCGTCTCGTCAGGCAGGAAACGTCCGGATTCATCGAAGATATGAGGATCGTCAAGAGCCCCGATGAGATTGCTTACATAAAGACCGCGTGCAAGATAACGGATCTGGCGGCAGCAGAATTGAGGGAGATGGCGGTACCCGGGGTCACCGAGCGCCATGTTGCGAGAAAACTGAATTCTCTTTTGCGTGAGGACGAGCGAGTACAGACAAATTCCTTCGAGACGATCGTGGCGGGCGGTCCGAAGTCGGCGTTTTCACACCATGACGTCACTGGCCGTAAACTAAAAAAGGGCGATATGGTCATAATCGATTTTGGAGTGTACGTTAACGGCTACTGCAGCGATTGTACCAGGACCATATCAGTGGGTGAAGCGAGTCGGGAAATGAAAGAGGTTTATGATCTGGTCCTCGAGGGACAGCAAAATGGGATCGCGCTGGCGAAGAAAGGAGAAGCCTACGGTGTCATCGACAAGTCCATTCGAGACCTGTTCGCAGAAAAGGATCTTCATAAACATTTCGTACATTCCACCGGACACGGTATCGGCCTGGAAGTTCACGAGGCCCCCAACGGAATAAGGTTCGATATGAAAAAGAAAATGGAGAACGGGCACGTATTTACCGTTGAACCGGGTATTTATATTCCCGGCAAGGGCGGTGTCAGGATTGAGGACGACATATTGATCGAGAACGGCTTGCCGGTGGTCCTTACCAAAGCCGAGAGATGTCTCTGATCATCGTATCTTGTAATGTGTTGCCCTGCCTCGACCCACCTTCTCGATCTTCCCCTGATCGATCAGTTCGTGCAGGTCCCGTCTCAGCGTGACCTTCGAAGCATTTGGTATTACTTTTTCCATATTGCTGATAGATACCTTGTTATGCCTGTTGGCTACCAGATACTGGATTATCAGAGCTTGCCGTTTCTTGACGTCCTTTTCCGATTCAACAGTGGCACGCCTCTTCTTGTAAGAACTTTCGAGATGATCATCGGCTCCAAGGTTAGTATCGAATATCGAGGGTACGCTACCGCCTCTGCCGGGTGCCGCTCTGGGCGTTAAAGACGATTCCCGGTCGCGTTTTTTGAGTATCCCACCACGGCTTAATGGGCGATTCTCCTGTGATTCCCCGGCGGAGAGCATTATTTCCGCAACCCTGCCAGACATGTTCGGTATGATGGCTGTTCGGATATTCTTTTTGGCAAAATCCTTTTCAGTAATATCAATGGCCGATTTAACGGCCGCGGGAGCACCGGATATGACGAGGGTCACTACGCCCCCACCAAGAAGATACCTTGCAGTCAATTCCACGTTTGCACCCTTGATCATCGCATCGCTCGCCAGGAATGCATCGAGCAGTCCCTTAGTCTCCACAACTCCTATGGTCTTGTTCGCCATGTTATTCACCTCAATTATTTTTTTCTGGATCATCAAATAGTAAATTCAATCGTGTCCACTATGATATTGCCCCTAAGATCATTTTCCCGGGCGAGCTGATCACTGCTGTATTTCGTATGTCGAGACAACCACAGATCCCCTTCATCTCCATGAACAGAGAAGAAAATATCGCGTCCCCTCCCGTAATATACAGCATGCCATTACCCGAAACGGTATCGAAAACTGTGTTCACGACCGCCAATCCCGGCGTTTTCAGAACCATATCGATACATTTCACCATAATACCGTATCCAACTGTTTCAACAATGCCAAGATGCTCTACAATTCGATCGGCCTCTTTCGGCTCAAGAAAGTTAAGCAGCTCCGGGTGAGGGGATGGAATGTAGGTCTTTTTAATATAATAGTGGCCGCCGGCTGGGAAAACTGCGTCCAGTACAGTAATAAGCTCGTCACGTCTTCCACGGAATATGACAATGAAATATTTCGGATCATCGGCTCTTATCATAACGGGTTCAAGCTCGCCTCCGGCCTGGACTTCGGCCACGAGTTTCAATCCCTTGAGGGGTGATCGCATCTCAATTATTCCCAAACTTGTCAAGTTATCCCGATCCGTTTTTTAATTTGTTTATTCTTGATTTGCTTTAAGAGAGGATAAGTAAATTAATAATTAATTTTTTCAAATATCATAATCGGGCAAATCAATTCGTGCGATTCCAATTACTCGATCCAGTTTATTTGCCCTTTGGAAAAGTACCCGCCCAATAAATTCTCATTCCGTTTCGTAAACCACCCGGTTCTCGATCTCCAGAGAATCCAGAATGCCCACCACGCAGGCGTCCACGAGGCTGCCCTTGCGGTTGGTGTTGCTGATGAGAACGAGATTGCCCCTCCCGGCTCCCAGCCTGTCCTCACATATGAAGGGGGTTCCCTCGGGTCTCATGTTCATGGGGTTCAATGGTAGAACGACCAGCAATTTACTGCCACCTAACTCCTTTATCTTGAATGTCGAAGTAGGAGTTCCGATCACTTTGCTTATTATCATTCAATCTCACTTCCTGAATTTAACAATCATATTATAATATAAAATGATTCGATTATATTCAACGTTCAAGTCTAATCTGACTATCAATACGCTAAAAAATTGATTTACAATCTTTAAATAATCGATTCGATTCAAATCTATTTGGCCGGATAAAGTATCGAATAGTATAAATAATTTCGGATATCGGTTTCAACGTTACACAAACCGCCCAAGCCGAAATTTTTTTCTAATTTTACATCAATACCCTCACAATGGACGGAAAGAAGATTTACACGGTCAATCGTATGGAGGCACAGCCCTCGGTGAAGCTCGTCAACCGCCTTATGGACCTAGGAAAGAAATTGGGATTGAGAATATGGGAGCTGGACCGGGATTCGATCCTCGAGCGGGCCAGGAGAAAAACGGGACTGACCTATCTCGGTAACGAAAAATATATAGAGGTCCTTGATCGGTTGATAGATAACGCGCGGAAAGCGGAAATAACTCCTCTAGGAATGTACGCCATAAATTTTCTTGCCCTCAAGACCACCATCAACCGCCTTCACATTGAGGAGTACATACGAAGGCACCCGGAGGTGGAGAAGATCCCCATAGAGTCACCTGTCTTCGTTGTAGGTTTTCCCCGTACCGGCACCACACTTTTACAGAACGTTCTTTCCCTGGGGCCCGGCTACCGCGCATTGTTCCTTTGGGAACGCAACACCGTACCCCCTGCATGAATCACGAGAGCTGGACCGGAAACTGCGTATCCGCAAGGTTGACCTGCCACTCCGCTTGATCAGGCTTGGTGCCCCCGAGATGTCACTAGCACATGATGTGAAAGCGGATTCCAAGGAAGAGTGCTGGATTCTACTGGCCAATACCCTGGCCCTTGGGAACACAGATATAGCAACAGGCCTTCACCAATGGAACAAGTGGCTGATGGCAATGGACCGAAGCTGGGTTTACGAGGACTACAAGCGCATGCTGCAGATACAGGCCCATGTCACCCCTACCAAGAGGTTCGTCCTGAAATGCCCGTCGCACTTGTGGAATCTCGAATTCATACTAAAGATATTTCCGGATGCCTGCGTCGTGTGGTCTCACCGCAACCCCGTGAACAGTATCGCGTCCTTTTGTTCTCTCATGGGACTTGGGCGCAGAATTTTTTTCGGACATATCGATGCGGAGCTGGTGGGTGAAATGATGGAGGCCCGATTCCTCTCCGGGGTACAGGAAATAATGGAATTCCGCCAGCGTGTGGGTGACGAGCGTTTCTATGACATTAACTTTGAGACGCTGATCGAGGATATCCCACGTGCCGTCATGGATATAAAGAAGCACTTCGATCTCCCCCATGGCAAGCAGGCGGACCGGGAAGTAAGGGAGTACCTCCAGCGGCCCAGAGGGGATAAGCCGGGAAAGCATATCTACGGCCCGGAACAATTCGGGCTGGATAGGGATGCGATAATCGATAGATTTGGCGATTATATCGAGAGGTTTGGGATCTATGTGAAATAAAAATTTCGAGGTTTTGCCGAGGGTATTGTTTCCCTAATGGCAAAAACAGAATTATAATCCGCCAGTCCCCAGCAGGCAGGCGCCCACCACTTCCCCGTTCGGAATAAAATCGATCCGGAAAAGGTCTCCGTCATCGAGTCCCGGTATGTTCTCAGGTGATATAGTAAAGAAATCCCCTTCTGTCAAATACTGATCAAAAGTAGCGAAAGCCACGCCATTCTCCGAGCCCTGGCTTGCATCATAGAGAGTACCGTTCACAAGGACCACTTCGCTGTCCCCGTCGATTATGGTATAATTCATATTGACTATCCCGGTGTTATTCCCCGTTACTGAGGAGACAGTCACGATATATTTCACTATCCCGGGTATATTATCTATCTTCCGACAGGTCAGATTGGCCTCGGGTGCCGTCATCTGTGTCTCGTCATCCGTATCTTCGTCGACATTGATATAATCGTATTCGGCATCCTGGCCTCCGTCATCATCGGTTATTCTCAGGAGAATCCGCAGATAGGATGCAAACTCAAACGTGTGATAAACAACCTTTCCCGTGTCATTGTTGCCATCGCCGAAATCCCATTTATAGGTGAGGTTATCGACCTCGGACCCATCAATTGTCTTGTTATTGTCCACATCGTCGTCCGGATCGTAGGAAGCCGAACCGTCGAACTTCACCGATTGTCCCACGAAAACGCTCTTGGGGAACCACATGGAAGCATGAGGCAAAACATTCTCAACAGCATCCCCATCCTCTTCCCCGTCATTGTTTTCCTTATCGTTGGCAATCTCATCTTTCCCGGTACATCCCATGAACACAAGGCAGATGATCAGCACCGACATTACAAAGTATTTCCCGCGATAGCTCATATTAAAACACCCTCAAGAAATTTCCTCTTCTCTCCTGGCAGCTTCCTTTCTTTCAGCCGACTCAGTTCTGCTTCGTATATAATATGTAAACAGGCTGGGTAGAATGACAAGGCCACCTACCATGGAGTAGAAAAGTAGGATGGCTATCAGAAAAATGAACTCGCGTATGGAAACTATATTCACGAGCAACACCGCCGAGATACCCATTATCATGGTTATGGTGGTCTCGAGAAAACTTCTTCCCGTTGTGGTCACGCTGTTCTTTACCGCCTGTATGGTTGTCCCCTTTTCTCTTATTGTCTCGGTCATGTGGATGGCAAAATCAATGCCCAACCCTATTATGATGGCGCCGATCATAGCGGTGAAAAGGTTCAACACGCCTGTGAACTCCCAGTTGAAGGCAGCGCCGATATATCTTATGTAATAGAAAGTAATGGGCTGGAGCAGCACTACGAATATCACCGGGATGACGGTGATAAGAGAATATTTGAAAGACCTAAAAGCGATCACCAACAAGGTGGACACCACCAGTATGGCCATCACGGTACTGATAAGACTGCTCTCCACCAGAAGGTTGTTCACCGTGACCACAATTGGGCCGAAACCCGTAAGAACGGAAGTCGAATCCCCAACCGGGTATTTCCTGAGAGCATTATCCACCTGGTTCACGGCCTTTTCCGTATCCACCGTGTCCATATTCGGCATGGTCACGTATACAAGCGTCCGGGAGTAATCGTCGTTCACCAGCATCCCGCGCATCTCGTACGTTATAGTGCTGTAGAAAACATTCAATATCTGAGTCTGTCTCTGCGGATCCAGATTTGTATTGTGCAGGAATTCCCAAAAGGTGTAATTATCGTTAAAATAGGTATAAAAAAGCTGTTTCAGCACGGGGGCGTTCTCGAACAATTCCTCGACCTGTTCGATCTCCGTGATATTCGGCATCTGTATGGCCTTCATGATATCGGTTATACCTATGGATATCGCATTTTCTATACCATGGTCGTCGGCCTTGTTAGGATTGCCGTTTATCTGGACCTGGAGATAATCCAGTTTGTCCAATAAATGAATGTCCTTCAAACTGTACTGGGCCTCGTACTGATCCGTCTTTTCATCGTAGTTGTCGTCCACCCCCGGCCATCCGCGTACGAGGAACATGTTTATCTGCCCGCCGCCGAATTTCTCCGTATAGTCCTCCATCTTCAGTATTACCGGCTCATCCTGGGGTGACATGGCCATGTAGTCCATGTTCGCCTCCACTCCGGGATACCAGATCATGACAATGGAGGAAAATACTACGATACCCACCACGAGAAGTATCTTCTTCGAATGGTTCACGGGAAGCCGGGATAACCATCCTTCCTTGTCCACTTTGGTCTTCTTCTCGTATCCTAATAGACGAATTAGCGCAGGTACGGTAAGGAATGTCACGATGTAATCCACCACAATACCAAAGGCAAGGCCAAATCCCAACACCTTCATGGGAAGCATGTTGATGGTCATCAGTGATGCAAATCCAAAAGAGGTGGTAGCTGCTGCCAGGAGGATAGGCCTTGCAGTGCCGTGGATCGTCACCCTCATCCGGAGTTTTTCGTCCTTTATGTGGGATTCTTCCATGTATTTGTTTGTGATATAGAGGCCGTTGGCTACACCAAGCGCGGCAATGATGGGTGCTACAAGCACTACCTGGGGAGTGAGGTCCAGGTTCAGCGCTCCTATGACGCCGAAAGTAATGATAAGCTCTGAAATCAGAGGAACTCCTTCGATGATCAATATCTTCCAGTTTCTGTGGAACAAGAAAAGCGAAAACGCGATCAGCACGATGGAGATGGGCAGCACCTTGGTCATTTCTTCATAGGTTCTCTCGGTGACCACCTGGGTCATGGGAATGGGGCCCGTTGCGATTATTGTGCAGAAGTCAGTTTTACCGATGGCTCCCTCTACCTTTTTCATGAAATCGGCCTGGTCAGCATCCTTTGCCATACCAATGATGATGATGGCGGAATCATATGTTCCATCTTCATTTGTATCCGCCACCATTGCTGTCATTGATTCGGGAGGGATCTGGGTGAACATGGAGTCAACAGTATCCTGGCTGTCCGGTATGGAGTATTCTCCAGGTAATAATCGATATTCCGGATTATCTATTTCAGGGGGAAGTAATTCGTCGAGAAAGGCATTGGTAAACCTTGAAGGCGTGGAGTTGAGTTCCTTTATCAACGTGGACAGGGATAGGACGAAAAGTACCGTATCATTCAAGCCCTTGTCGCCTCTCTGGTGGTTCAACGTTTCCTCTATTTTTGACATTTCCTTCAATACTTTGATGTCTGAGATATTAGTTTCATCGGTACGGTCCTTCACGTTGTTGGTTTCCACGTACAGCATCAGAATGTCTATGGTCCAATCTTCCCTTACTTCTTCGATAACGTCCGTGATCTCCTCGTCCAATGGCAGATAAACCTCCATGTCGCCACGGATGTTCCCCCTGATGTTAAGTATCCCCAAGCTCGCAAACAAAACGATCATGATGACTATCATGAGAGGGACTTTCGGATGATTCAGAAGTGGGGAGATCAACCAATCGGTAAATTTAGAAATCTTTATCTTGCCGGACATCTCGTCTCCTTTACGGTCCAGCGACCGTAAGATGTCCGCGCTCTCCTTTGCCACCCCCGCCACCTTCGATTTGATCTTTGGAGCAACCATCTGGTATTTTTCCTGAGAACTTCTTGCCCTTCCCATGAACCTGGATAGGGCCGTATCCAAGTATCCGTCGATCTTCCCCACCGGTCTACCGCGACTTGGAGGGAGGGGTTCCACCTCGATACCTCTTTCCGTCCCGTCATCATGGGGGTCGCCAGGATTCACCGAAAAACACCTTCGTTGAATAGAAAAAAAATTTGGAATGCGCAAAATGGTGCGATTTATGAAGCGGAATCGACCTAACGAAACATCGATTCCGCGCACATTGTCAAGCTGAAAAGCTCCACAAAATGTCGAGCTTTTAACCATTGACAATATATATATAGATTTTTATCGTTGTTAGGAATAAGTTTCCGCCATTTATACCGTGAACCTACTCCACCAGTCTCAAAAATATATCTTCAAGGTTCTCGCTCTCCTTGGCTCGTAGTTGTGCGATCTTACCCCTACCCACTATCTTGCCCTTGTTTAGTATGACCGAGTTTCCGCAGAGTTTCTCCGCAGCCTCGAGGATGTGGGTGCACATGAAAACGGTCATCTTCTTAGCATAGCCCCTTAGGTGATCCTTTACCCTTCTTTGATAAATGGGATCGAGGTTTATCAGCGGTTCGTCAAGAATCAGTAATTCCGGCTCATGTATGAGAGCAGCTGATAACATAAGCTTCTGGCGCATCCCTTTGGAAAGATCCTTGCAGATGGTGCTCTCGCGCCCCGTCATGTCGAAGAATTCCAGCCAGTGTTTTATTTTTGATTCGATGTTTGGTAATTGCCTGATATGGGCCACGAAATAGAGGTATTCCCAACCTGTCAAAAAGGAAGGTGGTGATTCCGACTCGGGGACGATGCCTATTCGTTTCTTCACATCGACGGGATTCTTACTCGGATCGATACCAAGAACGCGGACGTGTCCCCCGGTCCGCGGCAGCTGCCCGGTGAGGATGCGGATCAAGGTTGTTTTCCCGGCGCCGTTGGGCCCGAAACAGCCAAAGAACTCCCCCTTTTTAACCTTGAACGATACGTTATCAAGAGCCTGGAACTTGTTGAATTTCTTCTGTACCTTCGATACCTCTATGACCGATTCCATCTGCTGCCACATCATGTCCTTCGATACCTCTATGACCGATTCCATCAGCGGCCACATCATGTTGGTTGATTATAAGTATTTTGGAGAAATTCGGCAGCCCCCATCATAAGCGTGGAAAACCCTGGTGCAGCATAGACCTACAGAAGATGAAGGCCCGGCGGCATCTTTCCGTATCTTTCACGGAATCCTGCAGGCCACCCGTCAGGCGAAAGCCCCTTCTGCGCCAGGAAAGCCGTGCTCCATCTTTCGAGACCGATCCCCGAGCAACCCGACCAGAGTTCCTTCGTCTGGGATTTGATGTTGAACGCCCGTGTGTATTTATCTCCCACAATGGAAAAATTCTGGAACTCGAGCCACTCGCTTTCCTCCCGGCTCCCCCGGTATGGCATGTAGGCCTCAAAATCGATGGTCCCTTTGCTTTTTTCCGCTTCTTCATTGGAACCCTGATCATCCAATCCGAATCCACCGCTCTGCTGCATGTAAAAAGGCGTGACCCTTGCCATCCGCCATTCCAGTTCCAGAATATCGTTGAACACGTGCTTGTAACGATCGAGCATATTCTCGCGGATTTCCAGCATCTGCTCCTTTGTTCCGATATAGACAGGTTCGATTCGGTGAAACTCGTCTACCCGCTCCATGCCGTGCCTGCCCCCGGATTCGTACCTCCCCGAATTGGCAGTCCGTTCGAATAATAGAACAGGCAGAGAATCATCAGCCAGGGTCTCGTTTGTGAATGACCAGTAGATTACGGGACACTGGGCGTAGCAGATACCGGCTCTGGGTCCGGACAAGCATTTCCCCAGTTCCTCGTAGGGCACCTTTCGCGTTATTTTCACCAGGTCTGAGAAAGTTTCCCAGGCTGAAGGGTCTCTGGTTGCGGGTTCGGATACGTAATAAAATTCATTGGGCGAGCCGCCCATGTGACCTGTTTTTATCCAAATATCGAAAGGTACCACATGAGATGCAATGACCTCTTGGAATCCCACGGGAGCCAAAACCTCCTCAATGGCAATTCGCTCCATGATCCTCATTAACTTCGTGATCTCAGGCCGGAGAAACCATTTTCCCTTTGTGGGTCCCTGTTTGATCCATTTCCTTTCCACCATTTCCTCGGTTGGGTCATTTTGATATAAGGTTTCGCGACGAGGAGACCTCCATATCTCCTTCCAGTACTCGCCCTTGCCCATGTAATGCTGGCCTGCTGTCTTGTCACGGATGAGACTGATCATTCGGTCAATGTAATTCTCTCTGAGAAATACTTCGTCGACGTTTTCAAGACGCAGGGTGCACTCAGTACCATTAAAAGAGACAGAAGCGGCAAAGGGGATCGTCACAACTTCCATGGGTGGATAATCCACGGAAAAAGCGATCTCATACACATCAACCGAGCTTTTTCGCACGCCCATACGATGTTTCTTCCCAAGTTCCTTGCCGATACCGTTCTTTACCCGAAGTAGCGCGTCATGAGCCCTGATCGGCCCCTCACTAGCGATCTCTACATATATTACGTCGTCAGCGAGAGACCACGACACGACCCTGGCACCCTCCCCTGGAGGGGCGCCTCTGGCGAGAAGCTCTGAGTTGGCTTTAATAAAGAATGCTTCGAGATCGTCCATAGCTTCTTTAGCACATCGGTTCAACTTCAATCTACCCTTAAGAAAGAATCGCAAGATATCACTTCTTTTTTATACCAATAATGGATCGGCAGTCATGTCTGCATTAGCTTAGTAAATCTTTATTTAGATTTCACGATGAAAGTCTATAAAAGATTAATAATTTCCCCCACCGGGATTAATTCCGCGGAATACCGTTAATGAGGCTCTCTACTCGTTTATCTTATTTCTTGCGTACCACAAGCATCATTCCAACCCCGGTGCCGTCCTCATCCTCGATTAGTGACCAGTCGAGTATCGCTGGAATAACGGCTCCGTCGCCAGTTATCAATCGGAATTCGTGGTTTTCCACCTTACCTTCGGATTCGATGTTCTTTATTATCAAAGATGCCCGCTCCCGGTCTTCTTCCGGGAAAAGTTGCAGCATTGTTTTCCCTTGCATGTAGGAGGATTTCTGGACGATGATCTCTTCCATGTAGGAATTGAGCCCTGTAATTATGCCCTTAATATCGGTTACTACTATCCCTTCCTTTACAAGATCGACCACTGATTTTACAATGGGGGGAGTATCAAGAGAAGGTCCCCCAGACAACTGAAGCCGGGCCCTTCTCACACCCATTACTTCGATCTTTTGAATGACCAGTATGAAACCCAGAATGTCAGCGTTCTCGTCCCTAATTGTTATCCCGTTCAGGGCAACCGGGAAGTTTTTATCGTCCAGTGAGGCAAAAACAGTTTTAATCCCCCCCACTGAAGAATTGCCCCTGAGGGATTTCAATACTTCTTCGAAATCATCTTTATGGTCCGTCGCCAGAAAATCCCCAAAATATCTTCCAACCACCTTTTCCTTTTCCGCGCGCTTTTCAGGCTCATTCTCCCCTGTTTGATCCGAAAGACCTGCTATCTTCAAAAAATAATCGTTGTGTTCGGTTATTTTCCCATCAACATCGGTCATCACCAGGCCTTCCTCCGGCGGGGGTCCGAATGTCTCCATCAATTCCTCGATGTCCTTCGTAAGTTCTTTCGCTTCCCGGTCGATGGGAACGGGTTGAATGAACTCTCGCGGAACGGGGGCCGGAACCATCGCTTCGGATACACTTCGAGGATCAGGGGGCAGCGCTGAGATTATGTCTTTCACAAAAACGTCCGGATCGTTGATTACTCCAGTGCTTGCGAAAATATCTCCAAGCCATGAATATTTCTGGGCAAGGAGTGGTATCTGGAAACAAAATATTCTATTACCTTGCTCATCGGGTACTGAAAAAAATTTGATATTGCGAACAATGGAAGTACCGTCGTTTCTCGTCAGGGTGACTTCTTCCGTCCGTTCGCTTATGTTCTCGGTTTCCTTCAGAATCTCCTCGATCTTCTTTAATGACTCCTGAACCAGCAGGGAGGCTGTGGTCTTTCCGGCCAGTTCACCGGCTTCATATCCCAGAAGCATCTCCATGCTGTGGTTCACATCAATGATAGTCCCGCTGGTATCCACGATGCATATGGGCTCCATTAGCCTTGAAAATATACTTTTATAAATCATGGCATCTATCGTTAACATAGTCCTCAACACCCAGTCCCGATCCCCCGTCCTAAGGGATTAGATTTTTCATTTAAAGATTTGGAAAACGAATGTTATATGATGACTATATTCATTAATCTTTCTGTCACTCATTTTTTCTCATTAACCAAGAACCCGAAAATCCAGCTAAGGCGATAGCTTTTTAATATCATTAATCGATTATGTCATAACGAGAGGTGGATTGAAATGGGATTCTTCGGAAAGACCCCAAAGAAAGGAGACGGCAGCTCCATTGCGAGAGCTGACGAGCTAAGGGAAAAAGCGGTAAAAGCGGTGGACAATAATGACGACGTGGAAGCGTCGGAGCTATATTTCAGGGCGGCGAAATATTATTCCCGTGCAGGGAAGAGCTACTGGGAAAAACACTGCGAGAGCTGGGGTTGGTCCACCCGGGCAAGAGCTGTAAATGAAGAAACCGTGGAAGATTCGCTCCTTGCCGGAGAATATTACGATAATGCCATCCTGGCTGACAACAGTTCCCTCGTGTATCTGGACCCCGAGGACCCGAGCCATCCGGTGACCGAAGGGAACATGCGTTTCACGGAAGGGGATAAATACACATCACTGGCCAATGCTGACGTGGAGAGGGCCAATGCCAAGTCCGGAAAGGGTAAAGCGGATCATCTGCACCGGGCGGCAGAATACCGTTTGAGCGGTGCCCATACCATGAAACTGGCCGCGGAGCTCAGCAGGACCAGCAAGAACATGGCGGGTTACTACAATCGCCTTGGAATCTATTATCGCGACCGGTCCGGCTATCACTACTACAGGGCCAGTGCCGAGAAGGAAATGGAAAACTATAGTTCTGCATTGGACGAGTATTTGAGATCAAGGGAAAACAGGGAAAAGGCAATAGAACTGCACCGGAAATCATACAAGATAAAGAGCGATCGGAACGTTAAAAACAACCTCAAGCAGGATAAGATCTGGTTAAAGACCCTGAAAAAGGAGATCTCAAAGATACGGAAAGAAGCTGAGGTGGAAAGGAAGAATTTGCTTGCCGCAGCCCAAACGGGTAAACCCATATTGGACGTGACACTCAAGGCAATGGAAGGTATGGTGCAGAACCTTGTTTCTACTTTATCGGTGTCGGTTGTGAATACAGGGGACGGCGATGCCAAAGATATTTCGGTTAGGCTGGAATCGCCATTCTTTGAAGGTGAAAAGATAGCGGCTCTTGGGAATTTACCTTCGGGGGTGACCACATACGCAGGTCTCTCAATTGTCCCTCTCAGGGCGGGGAAACCGAAGGCGAATCTCGTGATCATGTATCTCGACAACGGGGACAAACAGTTCCGACAGAAGGAATCCGCAATACTCAGGGTAGCGGACCCGGAGGAACGAAGACCGCCTCCAATGACCATTCTGAATGTGACAGGAGATTACCTTGCGGAAGGTGCTTCGAAGGTGGATATCCGTGACAGCGTTGTCCAGAGGTCAAATATCGGAAAGGACATCAAGGTGAAACATGGTATTGACGAGGAGGCAATGGAGGAAAAGCTGGAGCGTATGGATAAAAGAGGTCGGAAAAGAACCCGGGAGCTGAAAAGGGGACAGGAGGATCTTCGAGACGAAATGAGGACGATGTCGAGAAAGATGAAACGTCACATGAACGATATATTCAAGGAGCTTCCAACACCTTCGGGGATGAAAAAGAAGACCGGAACGCTGATTATTGAATTTAACTGCGCACTGTGCGACAAAGGAGTGGGAACCATCAGAGACCGACTTTGGGCAAGGTGGGTTAACATGGGAGCCGGGGCCACCATGGCAGGCATAGGAGCAGCTACCTTGCGCCCTGAAATGGGGATCAAGGGCATCCGAAAGCTTTATGCTGATTTCACGGGAAAAACGTTGGATGACGTACCGAAAGATGAGCTCTTTCTCACCACCGAGGAGAGAGACCGGATGGTTAAAAAACTGCGAAAAGAAGGCATTATGTCGGAGATTAATTATTGTACCGAGTACAGAAAATGGGTCTGTGAAGATTGCTTCGATTTCGATGAACGGATATGCAACGAACATCTCTGGTAATAGGAAAAGTGGTATAAATGAGACGAGTATCAAAGAACCGGTATCTCGACGCATTGTTGAAACTAGTGCTGTTTTCGGCCATAACTCATATTATCATTCTTCTTTACAAATCGATTAGCACCGCAGATCCGGTCATAATGAACTATTTCAACATTCTCGACCTGGAGCTTTTTTTCAAAGGGATCGAGAAAGGGACATTGAGCCAGGTATTATCTTTCGTTGTGGTGCTGGGCATCTATGTGACCATATTCTTCCTTTTCACGAGAAACTGGGATGCCGAGAAAAAATAAGTGGCCCGTCCAAGGTGAGTTTGCCGAGGTCCTGAAAGATAACGAATATGCTGAAGTGATCAGGGAGGAGGCCGACAATCACGATGTGGTTTTCATGGTAAAGGACGACATATAAAGTCAAAAAACATATTAATGAATAACGTATAACAATTATCAATGGCACGAGAGATTCCTACGGGTGTGATAGTAATAGGGATACTTTTTCTCATCACCGGTCCAATGAACATGATCTCGGCCATTTTCTATTATGGGGCAGCCCCGGGAATGATTATATTCCAGATCGTACAGGCCGTTCTGGTCATTGTCGTTGGTATTTGTCTATTACTTTGTCAGAATTGGGCAAGGTTCGCAGCAATAATCCTCTCATTCATAAGCGTACTGTTCGGCGTCATGGCCCTAGCGCTCGGACAGATCTGCGCCATCGTTAATATTATAATTGTTCTTACGATAGCCGTCTATCTAGCAGCGAATAAAGACGTCATCCGGGCTTTTTCCAGTAAAAAAGACGATTTTGAGGACGAGTATTCTTATTACGAAGATTATTACGAGGACCCCGAAGAGATGGAAGAGTACGACGAAGACGGGTTCGCCGACGTTTTCACGGATGAGAAGGACAAGGAAGGATTTACTGAGATTTTCCCTGGTGATGATGACAACGAAGGATTTACAGAGATCATTCAGGACGATGAAGAGAATGGGGAGGGACTTAGCGATTCCGGAACACGGAAATTGGTTTTCCGTGTGAAGGGCGGATAAGTATGCTGAATTGATGGAAACGATACCTCGATCGAAAGGTCCATGTAACGGAAATTGCTTATTTAGTCTACTCGGGTGAATGAAAATGGCCAAGATATCCAGGGCAGGATTTGTCCTCTTGATAATCTCGCTATCTGTGCTATTATTTGGTGCTATATCGACCACTAATATTGTTGAATATGGCTATTTCCGTGAAACATCAGATTATCCCAGCGGTGAAGGTTTTGGTAACCTTACAACCTTTGAATCGATGATGTTCGCTTTTATAATATTCTTCCCAATTTTTATTTTCCCTGCAGCTTGTGTAACAATATGGATTGGTCTAACCCTGATTTTGCTAAGAACAAAACATCCTGGCAATTTTATAAATTCCTTAATCGGTTTGATAATGTGGACATTATTCATGCCAATTGGATTATCTCCGTTCCTTCGGTTCTCATTTGATCTCGGATCGTTCAACTCCATTTTTCCAGCGCCAAGTCTTTACGCCCCGCTGTTATTCTGGATAAACATTTCAATAGGACTACCACTTTACAAGATCGGAGGAAAACCGCTATTAAAAATTGGAATGGTAATAATCGTTTTCTGCTCGTTTTGGGCACTTATTTTTTCCTTTGTAAAAAGCGAACACCCATTCGCAATTACTATGGAACTGGCATTTTTATCAACTATTATTTTACAATTAATAACCTGTATAAAAGTAATACGATGGATCCCGGAACTCCAACATCAAATCAGTGAGAAAGAAAGACAAAAGTGGCTTCAAACTCATCAGCGGAGACCTCTTGATCCAATATCAAAGAAGGAATCTCCCTTGGAGAATGAAACGACCCGGGAAATTATTCGATTTATTATCAAGCATCCCGGATGCACGCTTGAAGACTTATCGAAAAAAACCGGATTGAATTTAAAAATGCTGGATCAACATATCGATCTGCTTTCAAATACAAATATTTTAAAAAGGAATTGGGATGAAGGACAGGTTATGCTCACGGTCAACGATTCGGAAAACATAATTCGGATATTATATATGACGGAGATGGATGGATAAATTTAACAGTATATTGTCAATGGTGAAAAGCTCGACAGAAAGTCGAGGTTTTCAGCTTGACTATGTGCGCGGAATCGCGGTCCTGGAGGGCCGATTCCGCTTCATTCATAATATTGCTGATTTTTAGCGACACGTCGGTTGGACAAACCTTCCCTATCTTTTTCCTGTAAGCTTTATCAGATGATAACCGAACTTGGTCTTCACAGGCTTTGTAAGGCCGTTCATATCCAGCTCGAAGGCGGCTTTTTCGAATTCCGGAACCATCTGTCCCTTGCGGAAATAACCCAGATCGCCCCCTTTTTTCCCGGATGGGCACTTGGAATGTTTCTTTGCGAGAGAAGGAAAATCCGCTCCCTTGCTAATACGCTCATACAGTTTGTTTGCCAATTTTTCGTCCTCAACCAGTATATGACTAGCCCGTATCTGTTTAACCATGTTCTCACACCTTTCATGCATCAAGGAGGATATCATTATTCAACTTTACGTTGCGGTTTTTCGATATGCATTTGGGCAATGAGCATTGTAGAGAGAACATCCGTTTTCTTCCCCGTACCATACCTAAAAGGCTTCGAAAAAACGACAATACGGCCAAAATATGAAAAAAGATTGAATATGAGTTCGTTATTTGTCTCTCAAGGTCATTAAAATCTTCCCTTTATTACACATCCCTTACGACCGGAGGTCAATGAAATGGAAACGAACAACATGAAGAAATATATTGCGGAAATGATCGGTACCTTCGCACTGGTCCTGATAGGATGCGGCAGCGCAGTGATAGCTGGAAAGAGTATCGCCACCCTGTCCGGTAACTTCGACACAGAAAATATGATCGCGCTGAGTTCCTTTAATATGGGCGGACACATAGGCTATCTGGGTATGTCGTTTGCTTTCGGCTTGACCGTCATGATGATGGTCTACGCCATAGGGAACATCTCAGGCTGCCACATCAATCCCGCAATAACACTCTCAATGCTGGTTGCGGGCAAGATAAAATCGAGAGATGCCATGATGTATATACTCTTCCAGTGCATTGGGGCGATCATCGCCGCCGGGACGCTGTATGCCATAGCAAGCGGCCGGGACGGTTATTCCTTGACCGGTTCAGCGCTCGGGGACGGACTCGGGCAGAACGGCTACGGTGATTTGTCGCCGGGACACTATTCGCTGATTTCAGCCTTCATCGCTGAAGCGGTTCTAACGGCATTATTTCTATTCGTTATCTTCGGAGCCACCAGCAAGGGAGCTCCAAAGGGATTTGCCGGTGTTGCCATCGGTTTCTCTCTCGTCGTGATACACCTTATCAGTATACCAATTACCGGAACCTCGGTAAATCCCGCCCGCAGTCTCGGACCCGCTGTTTTCGTTGGGGGTGAAACCCTTTCGCAGCTGTGGTTATTTCTGCTAGCGCCCATTATCGGCGGAGTGCTCGCAGCCCTGCTGTGGAGATTCGTTTTCGAAAAGGAATAACAGGTCCTCATTCCTTTTTCCTTGAAGAAATAAAACCGACGAGAAGAATTTCAGCCATTTGATCAGGTGAGAAGCAATGAAGGATGTCATCACTCCCGAAAAGATAAGGAAATACCTTGACATCACCGGCCTCGCACTGGATAAGGCTACAATAATCGCCCCCGGGAGTTCATACATTGCAGAAGTGGCTGCGGATTTCTTCGATATGGCAAGCAGGTACTACCGGGATGCGAATCATTTCTATGAGAAAGACGATTACGTGAACGCCTTTGCCGCCATCAACTATGCTCACGGGTGGCTTGACGCTGGCGCGCGTCTTGGCATATTCGATGTTAGTGAGGACCATCGCCTTTTTACATTGGCAAAATGAACCACCCAACTGATTCCACCAGAGTTCGACTTACCGATCCTATGTTGGTGTCCGCCACCGGTGAGCGTTCACGGAGATCTTTGAGAATAGCGTCAACTATACCCCGATGATCGTTCTTCTTGAAAACCAATTTCACTCCTCCAGGTACAAAGGATACGTTATCTTCAGTTCCCCGTCTCCCCCACTAAGTTCCACGTGGACGAATATATGGATCATGTCCTTTTCTTTCTTTGATGAAGCAGCTTTCACACTTAGTACGTTCTTTATCCTGGTCTCGTGTCGAAGGCAGTCTCTTATCAACGTCTCTATGATCCTATGGGTGTCGGGTATGTTTGGCTCACCGATCACCTCTTCCAGAAGGGATCCGTATTCAGGGTGACCAAGCGAAGCAAGTTCACCTTTTCGTGTTAGCAGCCTGTGTCTGATGGCCTGTATCATGAGATCGCGCCCTTCCACGGTCTCGAGGTCGCCCGTCCTTTTCACTGACAGGTCGGTTGCGAATTTGTCACCTTCACTTTTTTTCGTAAGAACAAGTAGGTCCCGTCCATATGGTGAAGTACTGCTAGACATTATATCTTCCTGTGATCGATTAACTTACCGCCAACCACCCCCCGGTTCGTGAGTGCAGAGTAAAAGAGTAGGGGCGTGCCTTTTATACTTTTTTACTTTGTTGTAAAACAAGGTTAAAGACTTAATGGAACAGAAGGAATCATGGTCTTGGATTGAAAAGTAAAGAGAATCCTGCTCCGTTCCCTCAGATGTATAGGAGAAAAACTGCATTCGCCAGGTAAATAAGGATAGAACAAGTATCGCCAGGTGTGTCTTTAAAAGATAATAATAAACAAAAATTTGAAATGATGCAATAATATATTTAACCTATGGTGGCCATATATTTAACGCGATTATATCCATAGATTCATTGCTACATATCAATATTTATTATAGTGGAAAATGAACCGGGAATTCCTCGAAATGTGTGCTTTTGATAAATTATATTACAATATTATTTCAATGGGATAACATGACACGAAGAAATAATCACCCTGTCGCAAGGATGTTGCTATTAGGCATCCTGAGCCTGTTGGTCCTGAACATAGCAGCTCCAGTGATTGCACGCCCTACGGAAAATCTTGTGCCTGAAAATGACGGACGTGATAAACAAGCTGTGGAGAATTCCATGAGGTTCTCTCTGGATTTCCCAATGCCCGACGTCAAGTCGAGTGGGAACGGAGAGATATCCTTATCCGGTGACGGATGGATCTCCGCGTCTCCCCCGGGTACATTCAATATTCCCTCCTGGACGGTGAATGTACTCTTACCGTCAGGTACGGAAGTCGCAGATATCGATATAGTCTGGGGGTATCCCACGGTGATCTCCAGCAGTATTCCGCTGGAGACAGCTCCTTTCATTACATATCCCGGTGGGCCTCTCTTATACCCAAAAGATGGATACGGTGAAACATATGGAATCCGGGATTACCGTCGTCCCACCATACAGAATGTTGGCGTCCAATATTTCAGGGGTTTTGCAATTACCAGTTTGATCGTCGATCCCATCTGTTATGAACCGGACACTGATGAGTTACGACTGTATTCCGGGGCTGAACTTAACCTGAATCTGCGGGACTCAAGCGCCTATGACAATATCGCCATGGTCCGACGTGGTCCCATGGGGCTTATAGACACAGAGGAACTGTTGCAGAGGAATCTTGTAATTACCGAACCTTCTATAGACTTCACTCTGGATTCGTACAATTTCGCTTCCATGGCAAGAGAAAGAAGCATCCCACAGGGCGGGGAATACTATCCATACGTGATCATCACCTCTGCGGCCATGTACGACCACTTCCTACCACTTGCACAATGGAAGATAAACAAGGGGATACCGACGAAAATAGTCGATCTTGCGGACATCACCTCGGATGCGGACTATGACGACGTGGATACCCCTGCGGAAATACGCAATTTCGTCGCGGACGCCTACCAGAATTGGAACACCGAATACGTGCTGATAGGAGGGGACACGGACGTGGTACCTTTCAGGGGACTGTATGGTCTGGTATCGGGAGTATGCGAGGACGATAATATCCCTGTGGACCATTACTACGGTTCTCTTGACGGACCGTACAACAATGATGGGGACGGACGCTGGGGTGAATCCAATGATGGGACCGCTGGAGGAGATGTGGATCATGTCTCCGAAGTTTACATTGGCCGTGCGCCGGTGAGCACAACTACACAGGCGGATACCTTCGTCAACAAGATACTGGACTATGAAAGAGACCCACGAACTGGTTTTGTTCAGAAAGCCCTTCTATCGGCGGCATGGCTGGATGACAATACTGATGCCAGTCTCTCCGCGGATGACCTTGAAAGTCAGACATTCCCACCCCAGATGACCACCATCAAATTGTACGAAACCCTTGGAAATGCAACAAAGAATAATTTCAATACCGCAATGAACGACGGGGTGAACCTGGTTTATAATGGAGGCCATGCCAATTACAACGTGATGTCCCTAACTGAAACACTTGCATATTACCGAGGTGATGCGGACGCCCACGTAAGCGATCACCGGTACAATTTATTCTATACAATGGGCTGCTACGCCAATGCCTTCGATTACAGCGATGCAATAAGCGAGCACTTGATGTTCAATGCCAACGGGGGCAGCGTTGTGTTCATCGGGAATACACGTTACGGCCTTTATTCTCCGGGGAACATGCTAGCCTCGCCTTCCCACAAATTTGCCCGGGAATTCTTCGATAAACTGTTCAACGGTGGCGTACGGGAAGCCGGAAAAGCCAATAAGCTGGGGATGGAGGACCTGGCCGGGTTCAATCATCTGGGATATATGAGATGGGTCTATTATACGGTGAATTACATGGGCGACCCCACCATGAATATCTGGTTCAATGAACCTGAGCCTCTAACCGTAACTCATCCTGCAATGACATATACGGACTCTGCCGCTCCGTTTTCGGTTCATGTCGAGGACTCTTTAGCCACCGACGTGTTAAATGCCAGAGTGGATCTTGTGAACTGGCCGGACCTTTTTGCCAATGACACTACGGATGCCAACGGCGACGCTTCGGTTTCCGGAACCCCTACGGTGGCGGGAAATGCAAATATCACCGTGACCGGAGACGACCTTAAACCGTTTTACACCACGATCCCTATCAGTGACGATTCCATTGCCCCTACCATCACCGTGAATACTGCCAGCTACGGCGTGTACTACGAGGATCCGGGTGCGGTGATAGATGTGGATTTCTCAAACGGCGGCAGTGGATCCGATCTCTGGTTCGCCCAGTATCGTGCAGGGACCCCGGGGGTATGGTTTGACATATTCAACGGCACCGCTGCAGTGGATTACACCGATAACTGGGCCCTGGATTGGGTCAACGTGATAAACGGCGACCTCACCGTCCAGATCCGGTGTTTTGACAAGGCGCTCAACATTAACCAGACCACCATTAATTACATTAAGGATTCCAATCCCCCTGAGATACATTTCAACGTATCCGAGATGGGATGGTTCAATTCCGATCCTGCCATGAGCATTGAAGTACAGTTCGTGAACATGCGTATTGCCCATAACCTTGATCGGGGTTACTACACCATCAACGACGGGGCCGAGATCGACATATTCACAGGTCCCAAAAAATACCACGAGGCAGAAATAACTCCCGATTGGGCTAGCCTGATAGACGGGGTCAACCGGATCAATTTTACCGTGGTGGACACTTTAGGGGTCAGGGACCGCAGCTATGCCAATGTGCTCTATAGAAAGGACACCGTGCTTCCTTCTGTTAGCATAAACAATGATTCCTACGGTTACTATACTGCGGATCCCGGTGCCGTGATTGATGTGGATTTCTATTACGAGAAAGTTTCTCTGATGGTGAACGCATCTTACAGAGGGAACGACGGTGTTTGGCGAGAAATATTCACCGGGAACCAAACCGGTTTTTTTACAAACTGGAGTGTGAATTTTACCTATCTATCCCAGGGACTTAACGATATCGATATAAGGGTATACGACCTGGCTGACAACATGCATTATATCGCGAATGCCATCCAGGTGAGAAAGGATAATATGGAGCCGGAGATAATCATCAATACGCCGGACCTGGGCTGGTTCGATAGTGACCCTGGAGCGGTTGCGGACATCGATTTTTCATCGGGAGGAGGATCACCACTGGTTCTCGGACAGTACCGCATTGGTAATAACAGCTGGAACAATGTTTTCAACACCACAACCGACGAGTTCACAAGCGAATGGCAGTTCGATTATTCCCTACTCCATGAAGGGATAAACTACATGGATCTGAGGGCCTTCGATTCGGTGAATATATCGAAGGTTATGTACAAGAAGGTGAGGATACTGGTGGACCTATATAATCCATGGGTTAACATGAGCAAAAGGGTTTATAATTATACCGAAACCTATGACCTTATTTTCGGGGGTGGATCCCTGAAAACATTCTTTTCCAACGGCGGCAGCGGCTCTATGCTGCAGCGTGCCCAGTACCGTATTGACCCTTCAGACGAATGGCAGGATATCTTCAACATGTCCATAGATGAGATCGAATATGAATGGGAGATCAATTCCTCGCTGCTGGGGCAGGGGATGAATACGATCCATATAAGGGTGGTGGACGGGCTGTTCACGGATACCAATCACACTGTGATGACAATGTATTACGATTCTCAACCTCCGGTTCTGCTTATAAACCGGAATTCTTACGGGTGGTACAATAGCGATCCGGGCTTGGTGGTGGACGTGGACTGTTTCGAGAACGGAACCGGGTCCAATCTTTCCTTTTTGAGGTATCGCTGGGATGAAGAGGATGAATGGATGTATCTCTTTCAGGAGAACGATACATTGAACGGTACTCGAAATCTATACACGGCAAACTGGTCTTTCGGTTTCGACGCGATGGACGAGGGAACCAGCACAATTTTTATGGAACTGGGGGATCATGCCGGTCATTTGGCCGCGGGAGAAGTGATCTTCAAAAAGGATACAAAGGGCCCCGCCACCATTCGCCTCAGTGCCCCCATAGATTCGAGAGAGACCTCGGCAAAGACCCTTTATATTTCCTGGTCCCCGGTATCCACTGAAACCTATGAAAGCGATATAGCATACTATCAATACCAGGTGGCCGACACTGCTGCATTCACACATCCTCTGATAGACAAGAACACCACGGAGCTTTCCGCAGAGATATCCTTCTCCTCGGCCGGCGAGTACCATTGGCGTGTAAAAGCTGTTGACGAGGCAGGCAACGAGGGAACCTGGTGCGTGCCATGGAGCTTTTTCAGCAACGCAGCACCCCAGGCCAGGATATCACATCCCAGCAGGGGTTATCTGTCCTTCCCGATGGAGTTCAGCGCCAATACCTCCAGTGACATTGACGGGGATATAAATAACTATACTTGGACCATAGACGACACCCATACCCTATATGGCGCCAAAGTGGAATTCGCCTTCGACACCCATGGGACCCATTGGATAAGTCTTCGGGTAAGGGATAACCTCGGAAAGACGGGGATTGAAGAAACATCCATCGTAATCGAGAGACCGGGATTCAAGGTTGGCGAGAAGGTCAGCTATGAAGGAGAAGAACGTACTATAACCGATGTGGACTGGTCTGCCGAGGCTGGGACATGGGTTTATAAGCTGGACGACGGGGGAACGGCTAGAGAGGAATACCTGGCGCCTTATAAGGAGACGAAAACGAAGGCCGAACAGTTATTATGGGATATTCCCTGGCCATATCTCGTGGCCATCGGTGTGGTTTCTCTTGTGCTTATAATTGCGGTGATACTAGTTATCGTGAGAAGTAGACATTATTCCCATATATTTTGTCCGAAATGCGGTGAGAAAGTAGCCAGGGGCAGGGGTTATTGTCCCAAATGCAATGAAGCCCTCTTCAAGAACAAAACCACTTACGTTACGTCGGACTGTCCCAGATGCAGTTATCCCGTTTACGAATGGGAGGAAAAATGCCCCGAATGTCAACTTCCTCTCGTGGATAGAAAAAAGTCGGGAAAGAGCAGGTACAAGGATGTGAGGGACGATAGCGATTTCATTCCCTCTTCCTACGGCAGCAGGTACACCAGGCACATGGAACGAGAACGGGATAGATGGACCGGATCGGAGGGGAAGGAAAAGCGAAAGAGCACATCTAAAAGAAAGGACAGATCGAAAAAACGAGGGGAAAAGAAGAGGGATCGCGGGGAAAGCGGTGGAAGAAAGCGAAATGAAAAGAAAGAGGAGGCTCGGGGACGTAAGGGGCAAAAAAACGCCAAGGGGAGAAAAAAGAAGGGTGCATCCACGGATTGGGAGGAGGAAAATGAAGAGATGGGGGTATCTTTCGACGCATACAAAGAAGGAGAAGAGGAAACGGAGTCCTGGGATGATGAGCATGAAGGTGCGGATGAGGAAGATTGGGGGTGGGAGGACGGCTCTGGCGGCGGTGATGAATATGATGACGAATATTATGAGGATGATTACTATGATGACGAGGATGAATACTACGAGGAGGATGATGATTACTATGATGATGAGGATTCGTCCGACTACTCGGGGCGTTACCAGTCAATAGATGATGAACACGACGACGAATATGATAAATATGATGAAAACGAATACTACGAGGACGAGGATGACGAGACCGAACCTCTCGGCGAGAGAAACGATCTCGACAGATTCTTCGATTCATTCGGATCAACGACGGAAACTGACGATGACGGATATTACGAGGATGAGGATGATGAAGAGGAATGGGAATGGTAGCGGGCTTTCATCAAAGTGCCTTCGTGAATCGTCTATTATAATTTTTTTTAATCCAGGGATTCAATCAGCAGGGGGGGTTTTCCCATAGCACAGAGTTACGGCGGCTATCAACCTGAAGCCGATGACTATGTCGCCCACTCGTATAAACCCAGGGGTTACGAGCACAGTTACGATCTCTTCGACCCCCAGGTTTTCAATGTTCTCGTCTTTCAGTCCAAAGGTGTCATTTCCGATGACCAGCGAGAGAATCGAAAGAAGAGGATATCGGATCATCTGATGGAAGGCGAAGAGTATTTTCAGGAAGAGAATTCACTATTTATCATTAAAAAAACACAGATTGTAAACGACGATTCCGAGGACAGTGCGTCTCCGTGGATGAAAATAAGTATTAAGGTTATTGACGAAAACCTGGGAACAATGGCTGCCGAGGGAAAGAAGAGACGAAAAAAACTGGAATCCCTGTTTAGGGAGCACAATTACGTAGGCACCCTTTCCTTTCTCGTTTGCGGTACCACCCCAAATTACTGGATCGAACCTGAAGTGAACCTCAGCGCAGTGATCAGCGACGCATCGGCAAGGGAAACCTTTTTTACTGGGATGAGCTCGACCCTGAAACTGGATATTCTCAACCAGGGAATCTACGCTTCGGATGAAATAATGGGAAACAGCATCAATTCCCTTCCCTTCGACGTGAACCTCTTCGCATTCAGGTCGGGAAATTCAAACGAGGGAAGCCACAAGGACGTTCTTCCCACCCATATTCTTCTCGATTACGACGTGGATGACGATTCCACCGATGCGGCGGAGGACATGCCAGGAAACATGTTTTCAAATCAGGCACAAACTCCCTTCACCTACGGCGATGACAGCGGTGAAGAGAAACCTACCGCTTCATCTGAGAAAAAGGACATTTATTACCGGACACATATGGAAAATCTTGTTAAGACCCTATCCAGGTTCATGGGTTATCATCTCACCTTCGGTCATCTTTTTAAGAATAATCATAAGGAATATAAAAAAAGCGCCGCCCAGATAAGGGAGAACATTCAGGGACTGCAGAGCAATATCAACTCCATTCTTCTCAAGGACGAAGAGGGTAAAAAGAAGAAAAAAGCCGGGTCCAAGACCGCTAAAAGTGGAGCATTGCCCACAGAAGACGATATTATTTACAGTTCGTCCGTTTTCTCGTCAAGCCTCACTGAGATAGACGAGAATGTATCCAATCTCATACTCTTTCTAACCGATCGTTTCGGTAAGGTGGAACGAACAGAGTCAGAGGCTCAGTTCGATAGAATGGAAGAGGTCCCCGAGTTGGGAGATGTCCTTATATCTCTTTCGGACGAGATGAAAAGCTGGCGGGGGACCGTGCTCAAGTCCTTCACCAGATTACGAAGCAATCTTTCCAACTCTCAAAACCGGCTCCGAAACACTATAGACGTGTTCAACTCGTACCGGGAGAGCAAGAGGAGAAAGAACCAGAAGAAAACAGCCAACATGCTCAATTTCGTCTTTGTCGCTCTGGCCATTATCGAGTTATCCGATTTCTTCAGCGGCCTCATCACCTATGCTCTAGGTCAGGAACCATACGATTGGGCAGGGGCGGGAGCCATGTTCCTTGTAGCAATCGGTTTTCTATTGTTTATAGCATTATTAATCTACATATTTGTATTGAGAAAGATGTGGAAAGCGGAGTAGCGAAAAGCTCTATCCACGAAACATTAATTAAACGGAGGCGAGACAATAGCAAGAACTTTCAAGATCCTCGACCCTTTCGTAATCCGGGTAATTGCCATTCGGGCGAATGAATCCTTTAAGGAAGATCTCGTAAGGAGAATACCGGATAAACTGGAAGGTGACGTGGATTTCATCCGTGACGGGAACCTGGCCTTTCTGGTTTTGAAAACAGAACTGGGCAAGGTTGGGGAGGGAAAATCCGAATGGAAGGACGTTTCCACAGATGATATACAGGGAGTTATCTCCTCATTGAAGAAAAAGGGTCAGAAGGCCTTTGAGGGAACGAAACTCATCAAGGGCAATTATCTATTGATGGAAGCGTTCAACATCATAATGGGGGGCACACCCAGGGATTACTGGTTGGAAGCAGAAGTGGATGTAGATGCTTTTCGCGTGAGCGGCGGTGGGTCTGCCACACTATCGGATATTACATCGAAGGTAAGGGTTGAATCGATTAACGATGAACTGTTCTCCTCTCCTGTAATAATGGGGAATTCCTTCGACACGCACAGGTTCACTCCCAACGTATTTTCATTCACTTCCGCCAAAAATGAAATGAAGAGTGAATACAGCATACCTAAGAATTATCTCGTGGAATATCAGGTCCAGGAGGATAACGCCTTCGGAGAGAAAGAGGAGGGACCCACTGAGACGGCTATCCGGGACTTCGCAAACTCCCTTATCAAACTGATAGGACTTCAACTCCTTTTCCTGTCCATATACAGCAAGGAATTCCAGGCCTACAAGAAAAGCGCTCCCAAGATCAGAGAAAGGATCCAGAAGCTCAACAAGAGGATCGACACGCTGCTGCAGGGGCCATCGGACGCACCCAAATCGAAAAAGTCCAAGAAGAAAAAGGAAGAGATGGGTGAGGTTGCACTTCTGCATAGCGCATCCATTAATTTCACACAGCTCATGGAATTGGATGAGAAATTATCCAACAATATCCTGATATTGAACGACAATGTCAATGCCATGGAGAGAATGGAAGCGGACCTGGGAGCCAAGAGGATTGGCGAAAGTCATTCCGGCGCGGTGATGATAGATCCGTTGATCGATAAATTCATGGCTATCAGGAACACCGTTATCTTCGCTTTCAACAATCTTAGAGATAACATAGAAAACTCCCAGACGAGATTGCGAAACACAATCGATTCTTTCAAGATATACCAGGAGAACCGGCGCAGATCAGCCTCGGAGAAGTCGGAAAAAACCTTCAACACTATATTCATACTTTTAGCGGTCCTTACAATCGGGGACGCAGTTGGTAATTTTCTTGTGTTCGGGCATGAGAAAAAGGAGTATTTACTGGCGGGATTGAGTTTCGGGGGTGTTCTGATCCTACTGATAGGCTTGTTCGGTCTCATATACATGTTCGTATTGAAAAAGATGTTTCAGGAAGTCTGATCCGTCATCTGTTATATCCGTAGAAAACCCGAATCGGGTTTTCGAGGAAGCCCGTTTCACTCCGCAACACCTACGGCGTTGCTGCTCCTTCAAAAACCTTCGGTTTTCTACAGGTCGAGACGCATCCGATGCTTCGGAACGTATGTGGGCACCTGTAAGCACACTTGCTGAAGGTGTCCGCTTAGCTACGCAGACCTCCTTGGGCTCTGCTACACCTTCGGGAAGTGTCCCTTCAGGTGCAGGGGAAACTTGTTTCATCCGTAGGAAGCTTGCTTCCGACACTGGGAATATCCCTTGCGGGACATCCCCGTTTCGGCCAACACGTGAGTTGGCCGAGGATGCAGGGCAACCCGCAGGGTTACGTCCCGAGGGTACAGATGAATCTTAAATTCATCGAGTATCTTTTGATTGACCGGAACAAAGTGGGCACCGTAATGAAATGTGCATCAGCGGGATAAATATGGTTGCTCTGATCGAATTCGGATATCTGCCAGGTGGTTTTGAGGGGTTTGCCAAACAACCGGATAGGCGAACCGTGGAAGGCGAGGTCCTGCAGGTACTGGTCCGAACAGGTGCCGTTCAAGATATCGGTGAAGCTGGTTTCAGAAGTTCGTCCCGGACCGATCGCGGCGTTGGTGCTTTCCAGAACTATTTTACTGTTAGCTCACATATCACTGGAGACGAACTGCTACGAAGACTGAATTCAATGATAGAGGGCGCTTATTTCTACGGGGCGGGGGACATCGATAAAAGTTTCAATCCGCGTCACGCCGTCTTCAGGGAATACGTTTACTATCTAGACAGCAGGATAGTTGGCCGGGACATGGCAAAATTCTATGAAGCGCTGGAACTATTCACCGGGACGCATTCTTTCTATTCATTCACCAAGAAGGACAGAACCAAGGACGAGGACTATTTCAGAGCTGATCATACGGTTCAGAAAATTACAGTGGAGGAATTAGACCAGTGTGGGCGGCTTTTATTGGAGGTCACTTTCAAAGCCGAGTTTTTTCTGTACGGACAGATAAGAAAGATGATGGCGGCGGCTCTGATGGCGGCAAAGCGGAAGATCGATACGGCGGATATAGAAAAAGCACTTTTACCGGACAGCGGTTTCGAGCGGTTTCCATCACATTCCCCAAGAGGACTTTTCCTGAAGAGAGTGAAACTACCTGAGAGGGTAGAGGCTGGGATAAAAAGATATGATATTCCAGGGGAAGGGATCGAACGGATGATAGCGGAGGCGGCGGTGGAAACGAAGGTTCTTTCGGTGTTATCAGAAATAATTGGTCCTTGATAAGCGGGATCATTGGCTGGGATGCACTCCAATTTTACGACCCTTACGAATAGTCCCGGGCTACCTTTCGAACAGCAGAAGAAAAATGGTCGATCACCTCGCCCATGGGACTGTTTTCGATGGCGGCAAAGGCCTTTTTCATTTCGGGGTGTCGTCGGTGGAACGCTGGTGACAACGCATTGAATGCTTCGACGATACATCGGTGGTCACGGCAAACTGCCTTCCATGCGGTTTCTCCGCCTTCGAAGTTGTCGTGCCAATCCAGATTCTGCCCCCATGACCTCACCGCATCGTGCAGGATATTCAGGAGGACCTTGTCGTCATCGGTGGGTAAGATTCGAGATGTCATGAAAAGAGAGATTGTATTGGATTGTATAAAAAGGTGTTCACAAGAGAATAACTCAAAATCCCCAAAGGCTTACGAATAAATCGTTTTCCTACAGTGTGTTCATAACAGGAACCACTAATGAACAGTGTGTAGTTCATGGATTGAGTATTCCGGCTCGGAAGGTGATCAGGGATAGTAATTTTTTCCACCGCGGACCTTTTCATATAAGGCGACCAAGCGATTTGTAATCGAGTAGGTTCTCTTTGTATCATGCTCTTCGGTGTCAAGTTAGACCTTTTAAACATCTCTCGGAATATATAAACTTATCAAAGGTCATGAGATTGAATAAACATAGAGAATTATTAAATATTCAAATTTCAAATAGGTTATTCATAAGATTCTATCCCCTACTAATTTTTAACAATAATCTTTCATTTTTTTACTTTCAAAGGTTTTACTTCAATTGGTTTAATAATATTCAGACGATACAATCTGAATATAGACAGCTCAGCTACTATCAAACCAACACATCCAATCAATGAAAGAAATCCTACTGGTAACCTCTCAAGGGAATGTAGAATAAATAAACTAAGAGAGGGAATAAATAAACTTATCCAGGCAAGTTTATTCCACGTATATATCCTATAACCATCGAAGAGCTGAGAAGGAAAAAGATTGTAAGTTATTAACATTAAAACAATAAGAGAACAAATATTAGCAGTTTGCCATATTCTCGAACCCTCTGTGCTATACGATAGAATGAAATAGAACGGGATTAGGAAAATAGCAATGGACAATACTTTAGCGATACTGATTATACCCAAGGTTCTTTTTGACAAGAGTTCTATTTTATCATATATTATATTTACTGGTAATCCATAGGGGAATGCGAAAAATAAAGCTGTAAGAAAAAGAAGAATGTTACCCTTCAAACTAATCTTATATCTCACTTTGAAATTATGAAGTTTAATTATTCGGTAATCAATATAAGTTTTAAACGAAATAATTGTTAGGGTAGCAAGCAGAACAAATGGCAGTATTTTTAAGAAGGAGTTATTGAGATGAATAATGGGGAATATATCATCTCTACCGCTACCGCTATCTATGGAAAACGCTAAACCAATTATTAATGTTGTCAAGAAAATATTATAGAATATACCTTTCATTCCCTTTTCCTCTCTAACTGCCTTTTTCTTTTTAAAAAGTGAGCTACTTATATAAATCATGATTATAAAAAACCCTTCTTTCATCTTCTTCATCCACTTTATAACATATTGGAACTTTGGTATTTTTTTGAAATATTTTTTAAAATCTATCTTAAAAAGAAATTCCTCCGTTATGTAACCAACGCGACGACTGTATAACAACAATAACAATAGAGATGTGCTGCCAACCCCTGTTAGAACTATCATGGTAGGGGGGGGATACCTGGACTCTCGATTTCCTTTTTCGGATTTTGGATTTCTATTTCTTCGATAATATATCGAATTTTTCCTTCTCCCCCCTCATCATTATAATAGTATACTTTTGTGACTAACAAATAATTTCCATTCGGGAACTTTGTTGTATCGAGATCAAAATGAAAGGGATGCCTGAGTACTGTTTTCATTTGAGTAGCTGGAAAGGTTCACAACATCGGGTACCTTTTTCATTTTATTAATTTGGCTCAATACATCGGGTACCTTCATTTGTAGGATCTAGCTCAGTACATCGGGTACTGTTTATATTTTTTCCTTTATGATGCTTCCTTTGGTGAAGTATCATGGAATGTACCCCTGAAGAGAGAGAACGAATCAAGGCTATACAACGGTATTTAGAAGGAGAAAAAGCTGTCGAAATTTATAGAAGTTTAGGTCGGTCGAAACATTGGTTCTATGAATGGTTGAATCGATATGACCCAAATAGTAAGAAGTGGTATAAAAACG
>JASLWR010000021.1 GCA_030740765.1 Thermoplasmatota archaeon | reverse complement strand
AAAGCCTGGTATGAATCAACATACGTATTCTGTTCGGAAGATTGATAATCGGGATGGGTCACATTGACAGTATAATTTCCTATTATCCAATCCCCGGTATTATTATAGTTAAAATGGGTACCCTGTAACCAAACCTTTCCATTACCATCGGTTGTTCCGGTGAAGTCGATCGAACCATTATGCACCATATTAACCGTTGCACCGGTTATGTGGGCATCCGCCGAGTTATTTACATATACATTAACATAATAATTGATTGAAATATTTCCGTCTGCATCTACATCGAAGGTGTTGTTAACGAAGGAAGAATTCAGAAGTGTCAGGTTGATATATACACCGGCAGCGTCAATTTTAATGGTATCTCCAACACCACCGTCACGATAGCCGATAGTAGTGTTGTAAAAGGTAATATCTCGGGTGGTACCGGAGATATATATGTTAAAGTTGTCTGAATTAGAAATGTTACAATTATCTACAAAAGGCGCAGCCGACCCGGTGAGCCGAAGACCATTACCGGACGCATTATGAATGTAAGAATTCGCTATGACCGGGCTGCCCCCACTCACTTTTATCCCGGTATTCATGGAATTGTATACCGTACATCTATCTATTATGCCCTGATCCCCGATGGTTATACCACCGTCGCCCACTGCCCCAGAGCCCGTATCATATATCGTAGTGTTTAATATGTAGGGGGCTCCATTTCCTGTAAATTCTATACCCCAATCCGAGGTCTCATTGATCACACAATGATTGACTTCTGTGTTTCCTCCGTCGATATCAACCCCGATGGTGGCATGTGATATGTTAGTATAATTGATGTATGCAATTCCACCGCTCTCTATTACTATGCCGGTGTAATTCCCAGCTCCCTGCGTTGTGGTATTAGAAGTGATCGATACACGACTATTCCAGCTTCCATTAATAACCAGCTTTCCACCACTTTTCACAGTGATAGCGGAAACATTTCCTCCAGTTCTATTCATTTTTATAATGACACCTGGCTCAATTGTCAGGTTGCCAGTAATGTTTATATTATCGTCGACATAATGGGGATTATCCGCAGCAGCCCATACAACATTATCACCCGTAATCCCCAAATCATGCCCCTTTGCACCGGCGGTATTGTCGGCAATCCAATTGTTGAACAGCACTATGCTCGAGAACAGCATCAATGCTGTTAATGACAGTACAATAGTCTTTCTTATACTACTTTCCATTTTTTACACACCTTCCTTAAGAGTTTTCCTTACCTCACCTTAACGTCCGTACGCCATATATTTGGTTTTCAGACGATAATGATATTCCGGTAATCCTTTTTATTTATTTAAAGTTTATAGTACTTCTATATCTTTATGACGAAATAGAAGGTTTTAATGAACCTGTCAGTTTTAAGATATGTCCTCGTGGAACCGGTGTATACATCCGGGTCATCGCCCCATAAAATGGAAATATGATTCATTATGTAGGATTACCGATGGGAAAAATCCCTTAACCAGCCAATATTCATTAGCAATTATTTGACAGGTGGTTTTATATTCAATCCAAGATTTATCTTCCTTCGGGTCGAAAGAAGATGAGGCATTTCAGATGATAGAGGCTATCGGAAAACGAATAGTCAGTGGCTATAAGTTCATTCATCCCATAATAATGGCCGTTTTTATCGCAACCTTTCTAGTGCTCATTACCGTTCTTTCCAGTTTCACCCTCACAGCAACCGTGTTCTCCGAAGAAGGCGGTGGAAAAGGAGCGGCCTCTGCGGGGCTTGCAAATGCCGCAATATTCCTGATAATCGCCATCGTTGGGGGATTTTTGATATTCCTTCTATTTAAATACAAAAAAAAAAACGCCATTCAATATCTTTTCGGTAGTGCATTGTCCCTCTCAGGCGGTTTCATTCTATTCTTCTTCCTTATCATATTAATCGAAGACATAATTTACTATTCAAGCGGTCTTTTGGTATATTCTTCTTTCTTGGGTGGAAGCACTGCAGATCCTTTCTTTCTTGTTTTCAACCAGGCTAATTTTGAACTTCCCTTGTTCCTTTCCTCCTTAGCCATCGGTATCGTAATGACCTATATCATCCTATCCGGAAGGTTCAAAGGTGCCCAGAAAAACCGATTTCTGCTGTTATTGAGCGGACTCATGGGAGCATTCCTCGCCGTGATACTGCCGACATGGACTGTGATGTTCATGCTTATCGGCCTTTCGTTCTACGACATCTATTCTGTCAAACGCGGGCCCATAAAAAGCATCATCGAGATGACGGAAGAAGATCGAAAAGAGAGAATGAAACGTATCAACACAAACAGAAAGAGGGACGAAGCCCTTTTGGAAGCTTTTAAGATAAATAATATTATCTGCGTTTTCTGTGGATCGAACAAGGTGAAGGTGGGCCGAGACGACGGCGTGACCTGTCATAGCTGCAATCGCGCGAGCATTATACCCGGCGTTACTGCTCTTGTCGTGGATGTTATCGGGAAATTCGACAATGAGGAGGAGTCACAAGAACCGGTCCGATCACACGCAAATAAGAAGAGGCATGGTCAGCGAGGGAGAGAAAAGAATTTAATTAAAAGGGACGAGGAGGGGCTGAGCCCGGTTATTCCATTCGTGGTCGGGCGGCAGATGAATATGAGGAAAAAGAGATTCCTTTCAAAAAAGGGCATGGATGCGGAGCACCTGATGAAATCCATGACCTACAATACTGAGCATTGGGACCTTGGAATTGGAGATCTGGTATTCTACTCCATGCTCGTGGGCCATTCGTTCCAGTTCGGAGCCGGCTACTACGAAAAAATTGGATTATTTGCACCGATATTAATGTTCGGTCTCTCTTTCATCGGTATAGCAACAGGGTTCGTGATAACTATACGGATGCTGGAGAGAAACAAGATATTACCTGGTCTACCCATGTCAATGTTCATCGGTATATTCGGATTTTCCATTGGGGCTGCGATCCTCTGGCTATGGTAAAGGATTAACTTTATGAAGCCATTTAGGAATGAAAATCCAACGAATAAACCGTATTTTCGTTAAAGCGAATCGATTATATATCGTTTTAACATTAACGTATGGCATAATGTAGATAATTTTAATAGGTGGTATTAATGAACATAGAAAAGAGATTAATATCGATTTGGATCGGCTTGATATTATTTGGATCACTTATGGTCGCTATCGATATTCCTTTAGGAGAGAAACTTGGACTGATTGGTGCGGTAGAAGGCACTACAATAACTGTGGACGACAGCGGAGGACGGGATCATACGACGATCCAGAGTGCCATAGATGCAGCGATCACCGGTGATACAATATATGTATATTCTGGGATATATTTAGAAAACATCGTGATCTCCGGGAAGACGATAAATCTGACGGGTGAAGACAGGGACACTACCATAATTGACAGTAATTGGTTATTCGGATCTGGGTTGAAAATTGTGAGCGACAATAATAATATTAGCGGGATTACCGTCAAGAATGGGAATTATGGAATCGAAATGAATTCTTCGTGTTTCAATACTATCACTAACAGTAAAATAATCGAAACGAAAAATTGGGGTATATATCTTGTGGATTCCTGTAACAATTCAATCCACGAGTGCATTTGTACATATGATAGAATAGGAATAGAGTTGGATAATAATAGCAACAATAACTCCATAAAATCGAATATACTTGAGTCAAACGATTACCATGGATTAAGAATTAAGGGGGGGAGCGTTAACAATGATATCCTTGGAAATCTCATCCAAGCCAACAATCAGGTAGGGTTTCCAAAAAACTTTCCCGGTTTCTGGCTTGAAGGAGACAACAACAATATAACGAAAAACAATATTATCAATAATCTCGGAACAAGTATTTGTATGAACGATGCCTCGAATAATTCTATTTTCTATAATAATTTGACGAATAATGCAGTTGGAATCGAGTTGAAGGAGGATAGTAACGATAATAACATCTTTGAGAATACCTTCCAAGAAAATGACTATTATGGCATCTGGTTACATTTCGATAGTAATGGAAATAAAATCCTAAATAACAACTTTTCAAAAAATAACGTTCTTCAATTGAATGGATATTCAACAATTTTGCTAAATACAACCCACAACGGGATATCCGGAAATAATATCGACGCAAATGAACTAATTGGAATTTCAATGATGGACACAACCCATAATCGGTTGGATAACAATTCGATCAGCTCATCCACTTATGGTATTTATCTCAATAATATGGCAGATAATGATATCGAGAATAATACATGTACATCTAACACGAAAAACGGAATCTATCTCGACGGCTCTATTAATAATACATTATATAATAATAGCTGTTCGGACAATCTAGAATATGGCATTTACCTGAAGGATTCCGACATGAATCTTCTTGTGGAGAACGATGTTTCGTATAATAATGTCGACACAGTATGGAATTTCGTGGGTATGACTGGCTTCGAAAAGAATAATGACGAAGGATGGATACATCAGGGCCTTGGCGATTGCTGGGAAAGGAATTCTCCCACCTCTGGACCGGGGGCCGCTTACGAAGGAAATAGCGTTTGGGGAACAAACCTTGCTGGAAAATACCCCGATAATGCTGATTTTTCACTCTATAGCCAAGAGTTTTATGTTGAGAAGGATACATCCTTGGAATTCTGGCACTGGTACGATATGGAGAACGGCTGGGATTTTGCCCGGGTGGAGATATCCCGTGATGGGGGATTAACCTGGGACCGGCTGAATTCTTTCACCGGCTCTTCGGGAGGATGGGTTCTTGAAAATCTCGGGCTCAATGATTATTCGGGCGATATAATAATAAGATTCAGGGTCACGAGCGATGCAAACCTCGGTCTCGCCGGTTGGTACATCGATAATATCTCGCTTACGAATCACGATTACCAGGATCTTGAAAGCGATTCGAACGATGGATGGACACACGGAGGGACCGGGGATACCTGGGAGCGCGGTTTCCCGTACTCCGGACCATGGGCTACTCTGAGCGGAGATAACGTTTGGGGAACCAAGCTCTTCGGTGAATATCAGGATAACGGGGATTGCTCCCTCTATTCCCCTCAATTCGATCTTCATGAAGGTACAACATTATCATTTTGGCACTGGTATGATATTGAAGCAGGTTGGGACACGGGTTATCTGGAGATATCTGATGATGAGATAAGCTGGGATTCCCTTGCAAGTTATGACGGGACGTTGGATGATTGGGAACTAGTAGAAATATCTCTTGGGGGGTATTCCGGCAGTGTACAGATACGTTTCAGACTGCAAACTGACGGTTCCGAGACCTTCGATGGCTGGTATATTGATGATATTTCATTCCTGGGTAGTGGAGGAATACATCTGGAAACGAGTGATGGAAACACCCTTTCCAAGAATACCTGTATTGAGACCGGTGGAAACGGAATATTACTGGTATCCTCTGTAAATAATACTCTGAAGGATAACAACTGCAGCAATAACCAAAAGAATGGTATTTATTCTGAATCATCGAACAACAATGAGATCATTCGAAACTCTGCTTCGGATAACCTGAAAAACGGTATTTATAGCGTATCCTCGAATAATAACTACATCCACTGGAACTTCGTTTCGTATAACCTGGAAAATGGTATTTTCCTGAATTCAAGTTCTGGGAATAAGATAGAGAACAATACAGTTCACCGAAGTATAGACGGCATACTGATAGAAGATTCGACGTCCAATAAATTATATAATAACACGGTTTCGGATAACCAGAATAACGGCATCAAGCTCGATCGATCCAACGATTCCTTGATAATAAAGAACACCTGCAGCCGTAATTTCGAAGGGATTTATCTGGACTATTCGGACTCCTGTACACTATCCAAGAATCTGTGCACCAATAATCGCGATAACGGCATCTATCTCATCAGTTCATACTCGGATCTCGTGAGCAACAAATGTATAAACAACACATGGAACGGGATATCCATCCTCGATTATTATGGTGTGATATGGGATAACGAATGCCGGAACAACAGCCAGACTGGTATATATGTAGAGGACGCATTACTATCCGATATCTCATGGAATACATGCGTCAATAACTATTTCGGTATTATCATCAAGGCGGGTTCCGCCTATAACTGGATCGATAACAACACAAGTAATAATAACGAATACTATGGGATGACTCTCTATGATAGCTGCTTTAACAACACTGTTGAAAACAACAGCCTCAAGGGAAGCCGGTTCGGTTTGTTCATCTACCAAAGCCATAACAACACGTTGATATTCAATAATCTCATAAACAACACTGAATACGGGATTAATATTACGGATCCCAATTCCAGGCATAACACGATCCATCACAATAATTTCCTGTACAACAACGGCAGCAGCTACCAGGCATACGATAACGGACTGAACAACTCATGGGATGACGGTAACGGCGAGGGAAACTTCTGGGATAATTATTCTTCCCTGTATCCGCAGGCCACCAATGACGAACACGTATGGAACAAGCCATACAACATATCAGGTCCGGCAAACGGTTCCGACCGGTATCCATTGTTCTACGCGGGACCGGGAGCGGATACGGAGCTCCCGAGATTGGTGGTAGACAATACACCTGCCCAGGCAACGACAGGAGATACCTTAAGTTTCTCGGCCGAATTCGAAGACAATCTGGGTATCGTGACCGTTCACGTTCTTTATTCATATGACGGTTTGAACTGGCAGAATAATGAAACCATGGTTCTGACCCGGGGCGGCATCTGGTCATATTCCACAACCATCAACACGGATGCCACCGAGTTCTTTTACATGTTCTATTTGACAGATATGGGACGTAACCATGTTTTCACAACGGAAACTCAGTTGGAAATTCTGGATAACGACCCGCCGGAGTTGATCGCTGATGAAACTCAAGATAAGGCCACCACGAAAGATAGGTTCGTATTTTCGGTAAAATTGGGGGACAATGTCAGAATCGTATCAGCAATAGTGCATTACTCCTACAACGGGGTCGATTACGACAATGAAAATCTGAGATGGGAAATGGGGAATACCTGGAGTACATACATAACCATACCGGAAGACGCCACTGTGCTCTACTATTATTTTGTCTACTCGGACGGAACCAACGTTGAAGAGACAACCATAAATACGGTAATTGTCACGGACAACGATGCCCCCTTGCTCGTTAGTGACAATACTCCGCTTCAAGGCAACACAGGGGACCCATTTACCTTTGACATTATGGTCACGGATAATTACAAATTAGAATCTGTTTTCGTCCATTATTCCCATGATGATAAAGTTTATCAAACCAGGGAACTGACGGATGAAGGGACGGGGTTCTGGAAAGAAGAAATCACTCTCGAGCTGAACTTTACAAAATTATATTATTATTTCAAGATATCTGACAATAGCATCCTAAAAAATGAGCTGACGACGGATAAGGTCGAGATCCCCGTGATAGATAATGATCCTCCAACGGCCCGGGCCGGAGAAGACCTGATTGTAGAACAGAACACTGAAGTAATCCTTGATGGCTCATCAAGTACCGACAACATCGGCATCGATAAATATAGC
The DNA here is from genome assembly GCA_030740765.1 of Thermoplasmatota archaeon. GTDB lineage: Archaea > Thermoplasmatota > Penumbrarchaeia > JASLWR01 > JASLWR01 > JASLWR01. The sequence continues at coordinate 45,172 of JASLWR010000021.1, read as the reverse complement.
TGGAAATTCATCTACGACGGAGTAGAAAACGAGTTGAATGACGAGCTTGAAGAGTTCACCTTTGAAATTCCTGGAAAATATTTAATTACCCTGTTTGTAAGCGATGAAGAGGGAAACAGGGCCACGGATATTCTTAACATTACTGTGATCGATGACTCAAAACCGTTGGCAGATGCCGGTGATGATATAACAACGGATCAACATGAAGAAGTCACTCTAAGCGGTAAGGATTCCAGCGATAACATCGAATTGGCGGGTTTTACCTGGACCTTCGTATATAATGGCGAGAACATTACTCTACAAGGTGAAATCGCCAATTTCGTTTTCGATATTGCAGGGTTGTACATAATAACACTTAATGTTACAGATGCCGGAGGCAACTGGGCTGCGGACACTTTGAAGGTTATAGTAAACGATATCGAGAAACCAATAGCAAATGCCGGAGATGACCAGAGGGTTGAAGAAGGTACCACCGTCTTGCTGAACGGGGGCAATTCCACCGACAACGACGCCATAGTCAGCTTCCTCTGGTCTTTCCACTACGACGGGCTCGAAAGACCGCAATACGGCGAGAACACTACCTTCAGATTCAAGATATCAGGTGAATACTCGATTACTCTTACAGTAACGGATGGTGCCGGCAACAGCGCTATCGATACGCTAAAGATAAACGTGATCGAAAAATCGTCGGCCGATGATGATGAGCTCCCGGATTTCTGGAACAATACCGTAGATGAGGATAAAGATGGACTTGACGACAGGTGGGAGGAGTATTATTTCGGTGGTAACATATCACCCCACGCGGACGCGGATGCCGATGGGTATATGAATATCCATGAGTATAAGAAAAAAACCGATCCCACAAAAAAGAACATTAAACCCGCTGATATTGAATCGGGAAGCAATCCCGACGATAAAAAGGCAAGCAGCGGGGACTGGTGGACATGGATTTTGATGGTGGGTATCCTGTTTCTTATACTAGTTGTCATACTATTCCTCATCATAAGATCCAGGAGCTCAAAGGACGGAAAAGAAAACGATGTTCCGGAAATCGATGTGGACCATGGAGAAAGTTTCGACGATGCAGAAGAAAGTGATGAAGATGATATAGAGGTTTTTTCCAGTCCTCTCGATACGGATCCAGCCGATCCGGAATTCGAAAAGCTCGCCGACACTTACAATAATTGCAAGGAATATGGTATGGCCATGGGTGATTACGAATCCCGCTTCCTTGAGATAGAGAAGGCTGTCAAGCTTGGTGAGGAAGATGTCCCTGAGAGTATCACCGCATTCATTACCGAGATGGATGATGCGTATTACAGCTATTACGAGGATTTAAAAAAGAACACTAAGAAGCTACACATGATGATAAATACCGATTTCAAGAAAGCCATGGGTTCAGGGTTGGACATAGGTCAATTACGGCCGGATTATGAAGCTGCAATAGAATATTTCAAGGGAGGGGATTTCCATGGAGCAAAGGAACTCTTCACATTGGTAAAAAGCAATCTTGACAAAGCATTGAGTGAAAAACTGACAGGTGAAGAGGAAAACACCGATTCGGTAAAGGGGGAAAAGACGGAAAAAAAGAAGCTGGATCTCGACTCGTTATTCAACAGGATTCTCCCACCAGCAGGACCTAGAAAGGAAACAAAAGAGTTCCTCGACGAAGATGATAACACAGGGTCGGAGGATGTTCCTGAAGTCTCCGGAGACGAAGTAAAGCACCCCGAATTGGTGGCAGTCAACGTGGGTGTTTCTGAAAATGATGAAACGAATGAGCAAGAGGTCGGGATACTTTCACCTATAGTCGAGGAAGAAGACAGCGAATAATTTTGGAAACTTTACTTTCATCTCTTAGGGTGGTGGATGATTCGATAATGAAGAAAATTGTCAATATTCCACGGGCGGTTCATGTTCAAAACCGTACGGAGGTCGTGGCTCGGGGGGCTCAGCAACCTGTTCCTGTAACAGATTTCTCTTATAATTTCTTATTACCCAGAAATTATACACCAGTAGAAATGCAGCCCCACAAACAAGAAAGATACCGATGAGATACATCCACATGGCCGATGTATGCCAGGCGGATGCTTCGAACCAATGCCAGCTTTTCGTTGCGGCATTCTCCCATCTCCACGCCTCCGCCTTGTATATGAATCCGTTGGTAAAGAAGACGGCACCGGTGGGGATCATCATTAAAGCGAGCAAGCCCGGAAGACGGTTCAGATCGAAAATGTTTCAGAGCAGTTTTTTCGGTTCAATTAACTCCCGAACTTTTCTTGCATAGAGAAAATTTTTCAACAACAAGACCCCACTACCTACAAAAAGAAATCCCGCCAATACCAATGCGATGGTTCCTCCCCTATTCCAATTACCTGCAATCTCACCATAATCCTCCTCCTCTTCCTCCGCCGCGTTAGACCACCCGGCACCCTCGATAAAATATGCTATTGAGAAAAAAATCAGGCTTACTGCTATTGATAAAAGAAGGAGGCCAAAGAGGCCGCTAGCACGGTTGAGATCTAGAAAATTGATTCTGACCATGTATACTTCTAAGCGCCGCCATTATAAATATTTTTTGATTTCAGCAACCGCGTCACAAGCACTTTAGTTATTTTTCCGAATGCTCTTCAGAAGAATTACTGGCCCCAGAACACAGGATAATATAAATGCGAAAAATACTGCTAGACCTGTAATCAATCCGAAAACGCGGGTCATGGATAGAGGGGCTGCCAGCAGCAGAAAGAAACCGGAAACAGTGGTAAAGGCGGATATGAATATCGAGGTACCGGTGTGTTTCAAGGTGCGCTTCATTGCTCGTTCAGGCTCATAATTTAGTTTCTCCTCTCGGAATCTCTCGATGATATGAACGGAATAATCAACACCGATACCTATGGAAAGTGAAGTTACCGTTATGGTCAGAACATTCAGGGGAATCGATAGAAGGTTCATGAAGCCCAGTATCCAGGTGGCTGATATGAGGACCGGGAAAATGCCTATCAGCGAATATCTGAAGCTGCGGTATAGCAGAAGAAGGATTACAATGGCAAAAACAATGGCCAAGAGCGTTCCGAATATCTGTGAACTTTCCATTGTATCCACAGTCTCAACCACCATGACGGTCCACCCGGTCAGGGTCACCTCGGCATCCAGTTCCGAAGAGATTTCCAATCCTCTCGTCAACTGTTCAACCAGTGCCCAGGAGCTTTTCCAGGTACGAGCGTTGACATATATTGTCAGCATCGTGGCGTAGGTATTGGCCTCGGTATCACGGTACAACAGGGCATCCAGTTCGGAAGAGAAATCATTTCCTTCAAGAACGCTGTAGATAGTATGATTGGCCTCAAGGTAGCCTATCAGACCCGATATATCCTCCCCAGTGCAGTTATCAATAGGCAGAAAGGTCTCGCTTGAGAAATTATACCTCTCGGCGAGTGTGGAATTTTGTCGTAATGCGTGGTAAAACAGATTGAAAAGGCTCGCATTCCTCGGCCAGCCGTTGCCTCTGACCACATGAGGGGCCTCTTCAATGTACAGCATCTTCTTGGCAATATCCCGGATCAGATCAGGGCCCGGTGTACCTACCCCTTCATAGTAATAGCTGATCCTTGAACTGGACGAGGCAGGGAATTCCTCCCGGATTTTTTTCTCGGTCACTCTGGCTGGCAGGGAATCGGAAACAAAGTCGTCAACGGAGAATTCTTTGTCGATATTTATTCCCGAGATCAGACCAAGGGTGGTTAGGAGTATCACCACTATCAAAACCAATACGGGATATTTTGTTACATAAAGGGAGATCCTTTTCATATTGCGTCCAACGAAGAATGGGGTTTTCGATCCTCGGTAAAGACTTCCAGTGTTTACAAAGCCCTTTCGTTTAATCATGTAAGCATCGAGAGCTCCAACTACAGGAAAAAGTACGAAAAGTGTCAGAAGAAGTGAAAAGCAGATACCAATTGAACACAGGATCCCGAAATTGAATACCGGGTCCACCTTGCTGAAAATATTCGCTAAAAATGCGACAACCGTGGTGAAGGCAGCAATAAAAAGAGGTTTCGAAACCAGATTTGCGGATTTTAAAAATGCGTACTTCTGGGCCTCCACCAAGTTATTTTCTGTCGATTTCAGCTCTTCATCGTAGCGTTTTAGGAGATGGATTGAAAAATCTACACCAAGGCCAATAACAAGCGGTACGATGGCAAGATCCAAAGGGGTGTTCTCGAGTCCCAGTAGCAAACCCATTCCAAAGGTCCAAACCAGTGCAAGAGCAAGGGTGAGCAATGGGAGTATCACACGGGACAATCTTCGAAAAGAGAAGAAAAGAACAGTACCAATAAAGAGGATCGCGAATACTGAGAGAAGATATATTCCAACAGAAACCTCTTCGTCGGTCTGCATAAGGGAAATGTCCACTCCCGCATGTTCTATCTCGAATGGTACTCCAGTTCCCTTTACATTTTCAGGATAATATGACTCCGGGTCGTTTAAAATGGAATTGCACAAGGACTCTATATCAGACACAGTCTCTTTTCGCTCGCCTTCCGAAAGCCCTGCCTCAAGAACCACCAGGGCGATCATGGAGGTGGCCTTCCCCCGGTTGATAAAATCCCCAGATAAAAATATATCGGCAGCCAATCTCGAATCTGAAACCAGGCTTGAAGCCGTTCCATTTTCTATTCCAAGATGATCCGTCACGAACGATGATGAGTTCTTCTCGGACAATATCTTCCGATAGGCCAGGGTGATATCTTCGATGTCTCCGTCTTCCGAAGACAGAATACCATTCGTACCGGTTAATTTCAGAATATTGTCGTAAAAAGATGGGATCGACCTTACCTCATTTACACCATCCAGGTTCTCAAGCTCTTTCGATATTATAAAACCAAGACGAAGAGAATCAGGCGTGAGAACGTCATCCTCGGCATTGTTCTCGCTAAACAGGAGATAATGCACGTTGTAATCTGTGTGAAAAAGGTCGTTCATTCTTTCATTGGCGGTGACTGTCCCGCTCTCGGGAAGGAAGCTTTCGGGTGTGAAATCAAAATTGATCCCCCTAAGCTCGTACGACATGAAGAACGTTATCAGCAGCACAACGACCACGGGCAGGTACCATCTTTTTGCCAGGTAGGACATATACCGACCAATCATCAGTTGAATGAAGAGGATTAAGATATAATAGTGTTGCCGTTTACTTCATCCGATGAAATTTCCTTTCGGTCAGCTGGCGGTAAATTCATCCTACTTAAAAACCCGAATGCATATTCTCATGATTGGTAATTGGATGTATGAATTTATTAATGCCTGTGCTAATGTTTTCGTTGGTGAAACTATGCAGAAATGTAGTTGTGGAGCATACGTGATGGTTCCCGGAAGATATATAATCTGTACTGCTTGCGGGCATAGAGTTTTTTCAGCACTAGAAAACGATACGACCCTGCAATTCCTAAGCAGGGGAATGTTCTAGAGAAGAAACCGCTTTGGGATTAGTGAATGACCCATTTTCGCATTCCCCTGATCTCTTTGGAACACTCATAATTTTTGACGTGAAATTAAAATTGGTCATTTCATAGTCGATAGACTCCGAGATTTGAATATTACCACCCAACTATTCAAATGTAATATTCTTGGGATAAATATTAATATAGATTTTTCATTGTAACCAATGCAATTATTATCTCATAAGCGGGTGTGATCTAGTCTGGTAGGATCGGAGCTTCCCAAGCTTCTCGCTCGGGTTCAAATCCCGGCACCCGCATTTTTTAGGACCAATGGGAGTAAAAAATGAGGGGGCAGTCGAATCTATGATTCGACGGAGCGAAGCGAGCACCCGCATATTTTAGGACCAACGGGAGGGAAATGTGGGGGTGCAGCAGAGTCCGAAGAAGTCTGCGAGTAACCGCATATTTTAGAACGAGCTATCGACCATTTGATTAAATCTATTTTTTTAGAGAACTATCGCTGTTGAATACAAATTATTTATCACAACATTTAGCCCGGACTACAGGCATTATTTCAAAGATTCCGGTATCGTTCTAAAACCGATTCTTGAAATGATGCACGGTGTATACGATGGCCGCACCGGAGAGTCCGATGAGGATGATGATGAACACCAACATCGGTGACGAACCTCCAAGAGCGTTCAATACCGTAGAACCTGGTGCATCCACATCAATGTCCTTATCGAAGTTTTTAACATTGTTAGTTTCGTCCGTTTCGGCGATATCGTTATTCGGGTCCACTGCTACTTTGACGTTGTGCTCGCCCTCACTGACAGGCCATACGAAGGTTACCAGTTTCTTGTCACCTACAACTATACGCGGCAGGTTTCTAGTGTCAACTTCCTTCTTGTCCACGTACAGAGTGATCTCCACGTTCTCCGCAGGAAGCTCACCTTTGTTACCGATGGTTGCCGTGAATGATGCGATCTTGCCAACTGTCAACTTCGTGGATGTGATCTTACCTATGATGAATAGGTCCGGCATAATAATCTCTATGGTGAATTTCAGGGTGTTGTCCGCGATTTCCACGCCTCCTTCGCTCCAGGCTTCAACCGAGAAACTGACGTTCTCACCACTTTTCACCTCGGGAATCTCTACATTCAAACCTATGTAAACACTCTGACCCACATCCAGTTTTAAAGAAAGAGCATCGAATGAATCCTCACGGGGTATGTAGAGGACATCCCATTTGAATTCCTGGATGTCGATCTCGCCGGAGAAGTTCGCGGACTCTATCTTCGAGAGGCTGTCCATCTTGTGGTTCAGGGACAAATATGGGAAATAAACCTCCCACTCGTCATTAAGCAGGTCTCTCGATATGTTGAGTTTCGCGAGGTCGATAGCATTCCCGAGATTATCCAGTCGGAATGTGAAATCGCATGTGCTTCTGGGGGATGCGAACTTGTTCGATTCGATGGTAGTAATCCGGAACTTGGATATCTTCTCCACCCAGAGATTGACATAGAGTGTCTCACCGTAACCGAGCATCTTCTCCCGACCCGTTATGTTGATACCGATCCGGTATGGGTCCAATGCAGGTGTTCTCGGATCTGAGTCAGCTAGAGCGTTGGCGGGAACGATGATCTTAAGTTCCACAGGCACTTCCTCGAAGGGGGATAGGAAATTGGAGGTGGATTCGAACTCGTACTCCCATCCGATAGGCAGGTCGTATATCTGAAGATCCGCAATATCCTCACCGTTACCTTCGTTGTTGACTGTTATGGTATAGTTAACGTCATTGCCCGGATAACACCTTTGCTCCGAAGGCTCCGCGTTTGCGCTTATTTTCGCCACCAGATTTGCGATGGCGGTCACCGATATGGGCTGGGCCTCGTACTCCATGCCAAAATTGTCATAACCTATGGCCCTTATCTCGATAACCTTTCGGGTACCAGACCTGGCGTAGGTAGGTGCAGCCACCTGGAATATGACCTTCAGTCTTTCACGGCTCTTGATGGCGAAGTTCTTGGCTGGGAATCCGCCAGACCAATTATTGGCGAAAACCTGGAGGGAATCTATAAGAGTGCCCGTGCCGTAGAACGAAAAGGTGACATCCAGGGTCGAATCGTAATTGTTGATGATGAATACTTCGTACTTGACTATCTCACCGGGATTGACATGCTTGTTGTCCTCCACACAGCTCATTACGAGAGCCGGCAGACCCGTAACCGTCAGCGATAGCTGGTCCGATCTCTTCAACGATCCCAGTCCAAGCATCCCGTACATGGTGGAAGTGCCCAAGATAGTTATATCCACTATCTCACCCTTGGACGCCGTGATAGGGGCCTCGATGGTCACGTTGATAACCGCTGCATCTGGTACGGCACCTTCCTTCTCCAAAGTCAGATTCCAGACCTCACCGGCATTATCGAAAAATACTTTCCAGTTTGACGGCGATACCAGACTGATGTCGTAAGTGTCATTCACGTTACCCTTGTTGTTGAGCACGGCCTGGAAAACCTTCCGTTCTCCCGGTGCAATATCCCCGATCTTGTTACCTGTGAACTCGTCGCGGTCGGCGAGGAATTCCAGGTTGAAGTCCACGTCGATATCAAGGATTGAAATGGTTGCTATCTTTGACTGTGTAACACCGTATTCGTTCTCCAGTTTCGCGATCACGTTGACAACGCAGGGCTCGCTCATACGACCTAGAGGCGGTGCGGTGACACTGAGAGTAATGTTGTCCATCTCCTTCATATGCAGTTCCACCCACCACAACTTGCTACCATCCGGCTGAGTTACGCCGTCGTTCGGTGTGTTGGGAGTCTCGAGGTCGGCGGACCATCCTGGAAGGGGTTCGGTTATGGTCAGCTCCACGGTATCAGCTTCTGCATAAGGTCTGGCAAGTGGATTCTCTACGAAACCCAGTTCGGAACCAACCGTGATGTTGAAGGTAACAGTGTGCTCGGGCTCAACCAATTTCACCATTGGCTCTTCCTCACCTGTATCAGCATCCTTCTGTGGTGAAAGCGCCACCTCGTTGGGTCGGCTAATACCGAGATTAAGGGTATTTATTGCCATAGCGGTCCCCCAGTAGTCACCATAGGACCCGCTCCAGCTTCCATCCTGGCGCTGGGCATCTAGGAGGCCGGTTTGGACGCCCTCATTCCAGGTCTTCCATTCTGCACCGCCCACGAGGTACATGGCAATGGTAGCATGATACGTGTAGTAATGTCGCGATATCTGGTAGGTCGGACCCCAGTTCAAAAGTGCTCTCTTGCCACCCTGCGCTGCGGGGTCGTCCCCTTTCCCCATAAGGAACATGCAGTAGGTCCCAACAGCAGTATTGGTATTTGAGGCGGAAGGGCGGCTGTAACCGAAACCGCTTCCGCTGGAGCAGGATTTCAACCATTTTACCGCATATTCGAAAGCGTCGTCCGGCACATCGTATATTCCAGAAGATTCCGCAAGCACTATGGCGTGAATGTTCCATCCTGACAGGGAAGTATCCGACGATGTGGTATGAGGTTCGTATCTCCAGCCACCAATGCTCCTGGGACCGCCCATGGTATTGGGTTTCCGGGGTGTGTTCTGGGCCCGGATGATCATTTCGACGGAAGCATTAATGTAAGGAATTATGGAAATATCATGGGTATGGAAATAATAATCAATTAGTGCGGCTGTTGCAGCACCATGGGAATACATGGAACCATGTGTATATTGGGGGGCGAATCTATCATTATTTAAAAGGCCGCCCAACCGATCCCTTTGTGAACCCGCAGGCAGATCCGCCGGATCGTGCCAGATATATCTCAGAAAGCGTACCGCCCCCTCAATGGCGTCTTGCCACCTGGGATCCGTGGAATTGTAATCGATGAAGGACCTAAGAGCGTTACCCGCGCAGTTTGCATTCTTGCTGTAACGACTATCGGACCACCCACCATCCGGTGACTGGCTATCGTTCAAATAAACGAGTCCACGCTCTATTGCTTCCTTTACATCTTCCAGGTCGTATTTAGCACGGCTGGTCTCTTTTTTCATATCATTTTCATAAATGATACTCGAGTCGCGGTCCTCATGAAATATACGCATCCCTGCGATCAGGGTAGGTATCAGGAATAGCACGATTATACTAACCATTATCATTTTTTTAAAAAGACTTCCCATGTTTTCCATTTGAATCACCGATTTATCACAGTCTAGAATAGGTCGAAATATTTAACATCATACTCGTATATATAAATATTGATACATGTCTTGAATTGAGGGCTCTAATTTCTTGTCTACTTAATTACTTACTGCGAAAGTGGCCTCATCCTACTCCAACATCTCGGTCCTCTCGATGACCTTTATCCCAGTCATTTCCAACTCATCGAGAATAGGCTCGTATATCCCAGACTCCACAGGTATGCGAACACCTGTGAGAGATATTTGCCCTTCTAGGAATCCTTGCTCCTATTGCTGCAGGCAGCGCTACCGTCCTTGCTATGGCCGTATCCCCGTTCGGTATGCCGTAATCGATCAAGGTGGACGTAATATATTCCCAGTGTCCATCTGGAAACTCAGCTGTGAACTCGTGGAACAGAACGCACATATCCACATCACCCTCCTCGCCTGCCATGATCATTTCCACCAATGCATCTTCGGTTGTCTCTATCCTTAACAAGCTCATAATCGATAAGGGTACCGTCTAACTCCACTAATCTTTTTAGCATGGGCATGTTCCATCGCTGACCCTTTATGGTGTGGGGAAAAAAGAAATATGCACCCCCTTTCCTGAAAAAATCACTCGGAAACTCCTTTACTCCCAGCACTATTGGACACTCTGAGAGGATCTCATCAATTTCTGTCCCTATACTTGCGTATTCCCCATCCAAGTATGCTCTATTTGTTGCCGGCTGGACTATAAAAGAGATACCGTGCTTTTTGATCAAATTCTTCACATCATGTGGCACCAGAGGTACTCTCTTTTCCCAAATACTTTTATCTTCTCTGCGAATGCCTATAGTATTCGTCATTCCATATCCTCTTGAACTGGCGATCCATTTAATTAAAGTAAGGTGAAGTATTTCGGGGTAAATAACACTTTGCAAAACACGGTTGTGTAAGCCTTGGAACCCGGATAAATGTAATGAAATGGGAACTAATTTACCCATGAAAATGTAATTTATAGTATAGAGAACATGTCACCCGGCGGTTTTCAATCCGATTATCCGTGAAGGGACCCAAAATGTTTATTATTAACAAGAATAATACAACAAGGCAAAGAAATTGCCAACATGAACGAGAACGTTAGAACGGATAGAATGGGGGATTACATGTCCGATCGGAAAATTGAAAAAATTCTGGTGACTGGTTCCGTAGGTCAGATCGGTTCCGAACTTACCGAAGAACTCAGAAACAGGTATGGTAGTGATAATGTCGTTGCCATGGGAAGAAGGACAAAACCCTCCGAAGAACTGCTGAACAGTGGCCCATTTGTTTGGTGTGACATCACCGACAGGGATAAACTGAACATTATAGTTGACGAATACGAGGTCGATACGATATTCCATATGGCGGCCATACTCTCCGCTGTAGGTGAGAAAAATCCGCAACTAGCCTATAGAGTGAATATGAATGGATTGTACAATATCCTCGAGATCGCCCGAGAAAGAGAACTGAGGATATTTGGACCCAGCTCCATAGCGGCATTCGGACCAGAGACCCCGAGAGACAATACTCCCCAAGAAACGGTTCTGCGGCCCAGAACAATGTACGGGGTCACGAAAGTGGCTGGTGAACTACTCTGTGACTACTACTTCAACAGGTTCGGAGTCGACGTAAGGGGGCTTAGATATCCTGGTATTATCAGCTACAAGACACTGCCGGGGGGCGGCACCACCGATTACGCGGTAGCCATATATTACGAGGCAATAAAGCACGGACGATATACTTGTTTCGTCGGACCGGAAACCATGCTACCTATGATGTATATGCCAGATTGTATCAAGGCCACGATAGATATAATGGAAGCGCCACTTGAGAATCTTGTTCATCATTCCGATTTCAATGTCGGGGCGATGAGCTTTTCCGCAAGAGAACTGGCAGCTTCGATAAAAGAATTTATTCCGGAATTCGAATGTAGCTACGAGCCAGATTTTCGACAGGCGATAGCGGATTCGTGGCCGAAATCCGTGGACGATTCCGCTGCAAGGAACGAGTGGGGTTGGGTCCCCCAATACGATCTTCCGGCCATGACCGAAGATATGCTTTACAACCTGAGGATCAAACTAGCCGAATGAGACCTAGAAGGAGAGAATCGATATGGAAAGACATCCAACAGCGTTTTTAAAAGAGGAGTACCAGGAACTTGTTGATAAGGGATTCAACTGGGACCTGCGAATACTGCAGGGTGGCTCGACCCCCCGATGCAATGTTGACGGTAAAAATATGATAATGCTATGTTCGAACAATTATCTGAATTTGAGCAATCATCCCAGGATCATTGGGGCCGCAAGGGACATACTGGACACTCATGGTGCGGGGTCCGGTTCTGTTAGGGCCATTGCGGGAAATATGGATATTCATTTTGAGGCGGAAAGGAAATTGGCCGAATTCAAGGACAGGGAGGCTTCCCTCATATATCAGACCGGATTTGCGGTGAACGCGGGACTCATCCCCCAGCTGGCTCCCGGGAGGGAGGACATCATCATCTCAGATGCGTTGAATCACGGATCGATAATAGACGGCGTGAGACTTTCCCATGCCGCCCGAGGAGTATTCAAGCACAAGGACATGGGTGAGCTGGAGGACGTATTGAAAAAGGCGGACCGGGAAGGGAAGAGGCGAATACTTGTGATAAGCGATGGGGTATTCTCGATGGACGGAGACATAGCACCCATGGACCAGATATGCAAGCTCGCCATGGATTACGGGGCTATGACCTACGTGGACGATGCTCACGGCGAAGGCGTTCTCGGTCACCACGGTAAGGGTATCGGCCATCATTTCGGCGTGGAGGATAAGGTAGACGTTGAGATGGGAACATTCTCCAAGGCATTCGGTGTTGTCGGAGGGTTGGTGGCGGGAAGCCAGGATCTCGTAAATTTCGCCTATAACAAGTCAAGGACCTGGCTTCTTTCGGGCTCTCATCCCCCCCAGGTTGCCGCCGCGCAATTAGCGGCAGTTGAAGTACTTTCCGAGGAACCGGAACACTGGGAGAGACTGTGGGAGAACACGAAGTACTTCAAAAAGGAACTCGACAGCATGGGATTCGATACCGGTGAATCGGAGACTCCCATCACCCCTATTATGTGCGGCGAATCCCACAAGGCCAAGGGCCTCTCCAGGAGATGCGCGGATATGGGTGTGTTTGCCCTCCCGATCGTATTCCCAATGGTAGCGCGGGATAAAGCGAGGATCAGGACAATGATGAACGCCGGGCTCACAAAAGAAGATCTGGATGAGGCATTGAACGCCTTCGAGACAGCAGGCAAAGAGCTTAAAATAATCTGATATCCCCGCATCGTCTGCAAAGGTTTTAGGCATCCTATGAAATTCGTCTTCTCTTGACGATTATCATAATCAGAATGAAAGCTACAACTGATATCACACCAAATCCAGGAGTATCTTCATCGATCCTCGTGGTACCGTTTCCCCCTGACGAAATAATGTCATCCGTGTATTTTATTGGATCATCAGGATAAAGGTCAAGTGTCAATCCCGTTGTACTGGAATTTTCGTTCATTCCCGGGTGCCACCCGTCGGGATGCCCATCACCATCGCGATCCACGGAAGCTGCCGGGTCATGGGGAAATGCATCGATGTGCAGGAACTTGACGGAATCCTCCGCTGTAAAACCAAAATTCCATTCATCAGGGTATCCGTCATTGTCCGAATCCACGGATGCGGCGGGGTCGTCCGGGAAATCATCGGTGTTATCACCCACTCCGTCGCCGTCAGAATCGACCCACTCGGAGGATTGGTACGGAAACATATCCAATTTAAGACCCGTGGTGGAATTTGATTCACTCTGACCCAGGTTCCATCCGTCAGGATAACCATCTCTATCGGTATCCTCACTTGCTGCCGGGTCTTTGGGAAAGTCGTCGGTGAGGTCCGGCACTCCATCATCATCGTCATCATCGTCCACATCATCTGGTAGACCGTCACCATCAGTATCAAAACCTTGAATGTCGATCACGGTCAGTTTCAATTGCTCCGCAGGAGTGGAGTTCTCCGTTCCATCGTTGACTTTGATGTATAAAAAAATTTCCTTTCCCATATAATCAGTCAGGTCCAATTCAACTGCGAAATTAGTTAATATGGAGTATTTCTGTTCTCTACCTTCGAATTTGATTATCAGAGACAGTTCATCACCATCCTTATCCGTCGCAATCCCTTCGAGCGTCACGTTCGGCAGAACCTGATCTCCGTACTTAGGTGAACTAAGCGACAACTTTGGCAAGTCATTTTTCGGGGTCACATTGACATAGAACCAATCGCTCTGTGTAAAATTACCGTCATTGGCAGTTATCTCCACCTGGGCATTTCCGAAATAATCGGCGGTGGGAATTATTCTGAGTACATCGCCCACGCATTCCACATTGACGTTATCACCGTGTCCGTTTGATGATATGAATATGGAGAGGTATTCGTAATTCGTATCTGGATCATCGATATAGTCATAGAGGTATAGGGCGGCCAACAAAGAAGAATCCTCTTCAACTACAAGATCGGGAAAATCATCTATCTCAGGCGGTAGAGGAACCTTTATTACAGTGACGTATATCTTGTTGCTGAGAGAGGATCCCCCCTCTGAATCGGTTGCCCTGACCTTCGTGCTGGCAATCCCATTGAACAATTTATTACAGGTCGTATTAATTGTGAGAAAATAGGAATCGTTTATCGAAAAACAGACGTCATCCGGGTGAGAACTGTAGATTATGATGAAGTTCAGTTCATCATCGGGAGTAGTGTCGTCTTTGAAGAACTCCCGAAGGTCCACAAGGCGTTTATCGGGGGAGTTCTGGAATGTTGTGAAATTGCCTATGTTATTCTCCAGCTCCGGGCCGTCGTTACTGGGTTCCATTGTCAATTTTATAAATTTCGGTGATATAATGTTCCATGTGGTGACATTATCCCCGTACCCCTCTTTCTCAACAGTGAGCTTGAAAGGATTGAATGTGGTGGGCCCGACCTTCTTGTACATCATTTGTGTCAGAACTATATCATTAACCCTGCCCCTCTCATTCGTATTTCCCTGGTATTCCTTGTAAAGGTTATTTCTCTCGAATGTGACCTTTGCTCCCGGGATCGGCTCCCCTAGCAGGTTCTCGACTTTCACATCCACGGGCCAGCAACGATATACTTCGGTTTGAGCGTCCTGAATATCGAGGGTATTGAAGTCATAGCTGCCGTTTATGTATATGATGGTACATCCGATGCCGCTTTTCCCGGTCAGGTACATACTCGGTACCCCGGCTGCACCTATGATCGTATCGTTGAAGATCACCGTGGAGGCTTGCCCAAATAAACTGTGATACCAGGAATTATTGATAAGGGAATTTCTAATGGTAATGTGACTGTTCCCTATGGCTCCTATACCGTACTTGCAGTTATACGTCAATGAATTTTCAATGACAAAACGGCCCCCATCCCCTCTAACTCCGTACTCGCTTCCGTAGATATGGGCGTAGTTGATGTGACTGTTCGAGCTGTCCGAATATATGTGTATGGAACCCCAGGGATCCTCGACGGTGGCCCGTCTGAAGGTTACAGGTTCCGCAAGGGTCCCGTTAACCAATATGGTTCCGTGCACCCATATATCGATCCCCCATTCGAGGGTCACCGAAGTGTTCGCCTCGATAATCAGTAAGGTCCCATTGGGAATGTTGTAACTGCTGTCCAGATAAACATCACCTTTCCAGGTAATCGTCGCCCGAGTCCCTTCTTGTGAGGGGGAAGCGGAATGGAATGGAATCAACATTGAAATCAATAGGATCGCTGTCATAGTTGCATATACAACACCTTTACTTCGGTCATTTTTGAATATTATCATATTGAACACCCTATGGAAACAGAATAATATGAAATGGGTTTATGTATTTGATAAAACTTTCCATCAGTATTCAAATTTATAAGCATCCGTACAGCGCAATGAAATTACTTCCAAAACATTGAAGTGGATGGACTTCTTTCCGGGCAGATAATACAAAAAGGTGATATCAATGTCAGGTTTATCTATAAAAAACGTCATGGCAAGAGAAGTTATTGACTCACGGGGAAACCCAACGGTAGAAACCGATGTTTTGTTGACAAATGGTATGATGGGGAGGGCCATCGTACCCTCGGGAGCATCCACAGGGGAACATGAAGCTGTGGAGATGCGGGACGGCGATACCGGTAGATTCGGTGGAAAAGGGGTTTTGAAAGCAGTTTCCAACGTGAACGACATTATACGGAAAAAGGTGCTCGGACTAGACCCCGCGGCCCAAAGGGATCTGGACGAACTATTAATCGAGCTGGATGGTACGGAAAATAAGTCAGTCTTAGGTGCAAATGCAATCCTTTCCGTGTCGTTAGGGGCTGCAAAGGCATCCGCGGCAAGCAGGGGCATTCCGCTATACCATCACATAGGCGGGGATGAAGCTTGCACCCTGCCGGTCCCAATGATGAACATCCTCAACGGTGGGCAGCACGCTGATAATAATGTCGATTTTCAAGAATTCATGATAATGCCTGTTAAAGGACCAACGCTAAGGGAAGCCGTGCGGATAGGCGCGGAGGTCTTCCACACGCTGAAGAACGTTCTAAAGAAAATGAAACTGAATACGGGAGTGGGAGACGAAGGGGGATTTGCACCCAATCTCAATGCCAACGATCAGGCTCTCGAAGTGATCATGAGCGCCATCGAGGAAGCAGGTTATGCACCTGGGAGTGAGATACTCATTGCCCTGGATCCGGCATCCAGCGAATTTTACGATGAAAAAGAGCAAAGATATGTAATTTTCCGGGAGGAGGGGAAAGGAAAGGAGAAACTCAGCTCCGAGGAAATGATCCAGTACTACAAGGAGCTATGCGATACGTTTCCCATCATATCCCTCGAGGACGGCCTGGCACAGGACGACTGGTCGGGCTGGAAACAGCTAACAGCCGAGATCGGCCACAAAGTCCAGATTGTTGGAGATGACCTCTTCGTCACAAACACGAAAAGGCTTCAGCGGGGTATCAATGAGAAAAGTGCGAATTCCATCCTTATAAAGTTGAACCAGATTGGAACGCTAACGGAGACCATAGAAGCAATAAAAATGGCGGACCGGAATAAATTCACATCGGTAATATCGCACAGGAGCGGGGAGACGGAGGATACAACCATTGCTGACCTTGCCGTGGCCATGAACACCGGGCAGATAAAGACGGGATCCATGTCCAGAACCGACCGGGTATCAAAGTATAACCAATTGATACGCATTGAGGAAGAATTGGACGAGAAGGCAGTCTTCCCCGGAATGAAGGCGTTCAGACTCTGAAATCGACCACTTGAGCACATGCTCCCGATAGAATAAGTTCAACAAGAAATAATTATTATACTTCGCTCTATCTGCTCCGCCTTTTTAATATCAACACGAGCAGGAAGATGACAAAGAGTATGACTCCGACTACAATTATTGATATTGTCGTGAAGGGTAGTAATGAATCTCGTGTTTCTTCTACATTATCACCGGAAACAGCAGTTAGGGATATGTCCAGGGCCATATCCTTTCCGTTTACCTCCACATCCACAGATTTATCCTCATACCCTTCCGATAAGAACTTTATAACGTAATTGCCGTTCTTAAGAGTTAATGAATACTTTCCCTGATGATTGGACGCGGTGGTCAATCCTTCTGATGGGACCTCGATTTGGACGTCACGAACCGCTCCCCCCGTTTCGAGATCCCGGACAATTCCGCTGATCTCATACTCTGTTTCGAGCGGGTCTGACTCCTCAACAAGTTGAAAATCGAGAATGACATCTGCCCCGAAAACTGAGACGGTTTCTGTTGAGTCTTCATAGCCGTCTTTGGACACAGTAAGCTCATAATCACCTTCCTCCACGTATAGCTCGTAATCTCCATTCTCGTCCGTTGTGGTGGAATAACCGTTTGAATCCGTTTCGACCGTTGCTCCATCGATCCCAGTGCCATCTTTCTCATCAGCCACGGATCCCCTTAGGTAATATTTATCCACTGGCTCTGTACCGGAACCCTCCTCAAGAATATAGCAAACGACACCCGAATTCCAGCCACATGCAACCACATCATTATGACCGTCGTTGTTCAGGTCTCCAACGGCGATTCCCACTGGGTTCGCAAGCTCCATTCCGAGGTCCAGCATCTCCCAGGAATAGCTATTTGTGTCTGTCATGCTGCTGGAGTTTGACCATATTTCTAGATTTGAACAGAGATCCGGTTTCCCATCACCGTCCACATCCTTCACATCCAGCTGGAAGTAATCGTTCGAGCCTGGAAGGCCTGAACTGACCTCGGTCCACCACGAGGCCCGAATTCCGGAATTGCTGTTACCTATGTAAGCCCGGATCCCACCACGAACTGTTGAAACCAGATCGAGCTTGGAATCTCCGTTAAGATCGATCAAACGGTTATCGAAGGTGTTGCCAGAATGCTTTAGGTTGGTACCGGTATGCCCATCGGTCCATTTGATTGAACCAATTCCACCGTAAAGATAAACTGATATGCCACGGCCGTCGTAGGAGCCCACCACGATGTCCAGATTACCGTCGCCATCTATATCGCCCAGAGTGACTCCGGTATATTCATTTGAAGATGGCAGACCGTCGTCGGTCTCAACCCACGAGAGGGTGGTGCCGGAATGCTGCCCCAGCCAGGCATGGAGCCCGCTGATGCTGCCTCCCACAATGTCCATATTTCCATCGGCATCGATATCGGCACAATAAGCGGAATCGTAGCTGCCGGTAGTGACGGGAGATATCGCTTCGTTCCAGTCAACAGAACCCCCGGCCCCGCCGTTACCAAGCCAGATGCCGATACCAAGAGATTCGCCCTCAGACCACTCCGATTCATAGGCTGCCACAATATCCGGATTGGAATCCCCGTCCACATCAACCACTTGAGCGGATCCAAAATAATTATTTCCGGGTCCGGGGAGCCCCGAAGATGAATCTGTAAAGGATTTGCCCTCGTTATTGAGATACACGTACAAGCCACCGGGAGAATCGCCGGGATACCCCCCTGCACCGGCCACTATATCGAGATAGCCGTCCATGTTCACGTCCTCAAGGGTAACATAGTTGAACTTCCCGGAGTCCGGTAAACCTGGCAACTGTGCAGGTGGGTCGGATGTGCCATCCCCCGATGTCGAAACAAAAAATATTGGAAATAAAGCGCTCAGAAGTATAGCACATGAGAGAATCCGGATTGATACCCTTCCCTTTACTGAGAAAACTCTACGCGAGGAAATGGTTCCTGGCATTCCATCTTTTTCTATCAACATGAGATCACCGTTATCGGGACATCGGAAGAACGTTGGGATTTTATATAAATGAATTTTCCGTTATTTTCATCACGTCGGGGGTTACTGAGGGACCCTGGCATGATTTCGACGACTTTATCTCGTACATTATCTAGGGAAAACTATAATCGGTCCCGGACCATTCTTTCGCTGCTGTCACTATCAATTCCCAGGCTTCCCGCACTTGCTTTTGCCCGGTGGTCCTTGAGCCAATGGCCATTCGCAGGACGTATTTTCCCTTGAGAGTTGTATGGGTCAAGAAAACCTTGCCCGATTGGTTGATCCTGGCCAGGAACTCTTCATTGATTAGATTCAGGTCGCTCTCGTTTCCACCGTTATTAAGGCGAAAACAGACTAGGCTTAGCTCCACCGGGGCCATGAGCTCGAAAAGTTCATGTTCATCCACCCTTTCCTTGAAATATTGAGCCAATCGAATATGCTCTCTTACCATCGTCTGAAGGCCTTCCAACCCGTAGGAGCGGAGCACGAACCATAACTTCAAAGCCCTGAACCGTCGTCCCAGTTGAATACCCCAATCGCGGAAATTCTTGACCACCGCGTCCTGACCCGTTCTCAAATACTCAGGATGTATCTCGAAGGTCCGGATCAAGGAAGCCGGATCGGAAACGAAGTACGCCGAACAATCAAAATTGGTAAGCATCCATTTGTGCGGATTGAAGACGAATGAATCAACATATTCAACACCGTCCAGTATCCATTTCTTTTCGGGGAGAATGGCTGCCGTCCCGGCGAAGGCTGCATCGACGTGAAGCCATACTCCGTGTTCCTTACATATCTTCCCTATCCCGACCAAAGGGTCCATGGCCAGTGATGACGTTGTTCCCACGGTGGCCACCACGCAAGCTGGACAACTGCCTTGTTCTTTATCCTTTATTATAGCTCTTTCCAGTTCTGATGGGATCATAGCATAGTCTTTGTCGGTTGGTATGTAGCGAATATTATCCTTTCCATAGCCAGCGATCTTTACCCCTTTTTCCACGCTGGAATGAGCTTCTTCCGAGGTGTAGACAAGTAACGGAATTTTGATCCCTCTCTTGTTGGATTCATAAGCAGTGGCCCTTTCCCTTGCTGTAAGGAGTGCCACCAGGGTTGCAGTTGAAGCGGTATCCTGAATAACGCCCGACATTCCAACCGGGAGGCCGAGCATGTCCCGAAGCCATTCCAGCACAAGCTCTTCAAGTTCCGCCGCCGCAGGGGAGGTCTTCCATACCATACACTGGGCACCGAGACCGGCAGTCAACAATTCAGCAAGAATAGAAGGGGGACTGTTGTTAGCTGGAAAATAGGCAAACCAGGAAGGGTGCTGCCAGTGCGTAATACCGGGGATTATCGTATCTTGAAAATCACGGAATATGGTTTCCATTGCATCCCCCTTCTCCGGCATCTCAAGAGATAAACCACCCCTAACATCACCCGGTTTTACCGGAGAGCATACCGGATAGCGCTCCATCCCCTCCAGGTAGTCAGCCACCCAATCGACAAATAAATGACCATAACGTCTGAATTCATCCGGATCCATTTTCATACCTTCATTCAGGTTTCCATATCCGAAAACTATTAAAATAGGGCATTACTCAAGCAAATGTATTCCTTTGGAATGTCCAGTCCTGCGAGCAAGCTTGTTCGATAAAAACGCTCAATATGTTTTAAATAATGTCATGATAATAGCAAATTAATGAAATTGTTGATAACTGGTTCATCGGGGTATATTGGGTCGATTCTATCAAACTTCTTCCAAAAAAAAGGGATAGCGATAGTTGGGGTAGACATTGATAACGGCAGGAGTCCGGTTACGAAAAATTACAAGTTTTACAAGTGCAACATCCTAAATGAAAAAAAGCTAAAATACATATTCAAAAAGGAGAAACCCACCCATGTGATTCATCTTGCATATATCTTGAATCCCTTACATGATATAAAAAAGGAAGATGAAATTGATCTTAAGGGCTCTCGTAATGTTTTAAGAATATCCAATAAAACGTCATCGGTAAAAAAATTTATTCAGTTCAGTTCCGTAAGCGCTTACGGGGCAAGGAAGAATAACCCGCTCTGGATTCCAGAAGATCAAATACTCGCCCCCGGATCCTACAGATATGCGCTAAACAAGAAGAAGATCGAGAATGACTGTAATAATTTTACGAGAAGGAACGATCTGAAGATTATAATCTTAAGAGTTTGTATCGTTTTCAGGCCATCATGTTCTAAAAAGAAGGGGGCTGTCACTAAAATTTTAAAATCTCCTTTTCTAATAAAAAAGATCAAAACAACCAAATTCCAGTTGATACACGAAAATGATTTTAATGCTCTTATGGATTTGATCGTAAAGGATGAGACCATCGAAGGAACATTCAATATGTCACCGGATACTTTCACGTCTGTGGTTGAACTCTTTCCCAAAAAATATTATTTACCAATCCCAATTTTCTTAATTAAAATGGTTATTGATGCATTATGGTCATTGAGAATAGTTAACATTAACAGTTCGGGGCTGGAATTCTGCATCAACGATATTATTGTTGATCCCTCAAAGCTTATTGACAGGTATGAATATAAATTCCAATATACGACACTTGAGGGATTCAAGGATTCGGTGTCACAATGGAGTGATTCTCACTAATTCCAGAGCGGGATGACATCAATGCCCCGAGGCCAATTATCAGACCATGCTTCAGGACTATTACCGCTCCCTGCAGGGTAACGCCTCCGGGGTTCAGATGGTTATTGATTCGAGGAACTTCGATTGACCGAAGTTGAACGGGAGCCCAAGGGGACCGGTTCTGCAGAATCTGTAAGGAAAAAATTATTAAGTGTTGATGTGATTTCAGCCCGAATTCCCATGTGAAAAATAATTCCAGGTGAATCGATGATAAAAATAAGTGATTTTAAAAATAAGTGTTCAATGAAAATATTGCTGGGTCTGATCATTTCGATTATGCTGGCCTCAATAATAACCACTTCTGCAACCGCCCAGGATACTGTAAATGATACCGACGAGGAAATCACTGTTGGGATAGAGAAAATATTCTCCATCACTAATGTGGAAAACCCTGATGTGGATGTTGCCAAGGATGACCCGGTGATGTTAATCAATATGGCAAAACCGGTGAAATTCAAGGTCAGCTTTAACCCGGATCAGTCATCATTTGCTGATGATATCGAAGAGACCCAGACGGAAAATGCAGAATATAAAATTGTTTTCGAAGTAGCGAATGGAGCCGATTGGAATATTACCTGCACCTTGGGGGAGAACATTCAGCTTCACCACGGGGTTGTCGATTTCTATCTTACCGATAGCAGCCTCGCGAGAAGCGGGGAGGAGATCGCCGGGAAGGAACTGATATTCAGTCTTGCTTCCGGCGAAAAGATGGAATTCACAATCGAGATACAACCCCTTTCCAGTGTGTCGCTGGAAGACAGAGTGGAGATTCATTTATCGATATACAAATCTTACGGCGATGGAACCTATGAGGATTGGACCAAGGGTGAGGGAGACATAGTGGTGGAGATAGCCATGGAAGACGAACTTCCCTGGGAAATATATGTTGGATTGGTCGCTGCGGTGATCGGCCTGCTCTTTGCCTTCTACCTGAGGAACATGGTAATGAAGAAGGACAGAGGCAATGAGAAAGTGGTAAAGATATCTGATCACATACATAAGGGAGCAATGGCCTTCCTGAACAAGGAATACCGCATACTTCTATTTTTTACATTGGGCGTAACAATAATTCTTCTCGTGGCCGCCAGGTTCACAGATGAAATGAGTTATTTGACCGCTGTAACATTCGTTGTCGGCGCCATCTTCTCGGCCGTCGCGGGCAACATAGGAATGCGCATTGCCACCGCCGCCAATGGAAGGACGGCTACAGCCGTTAAGAATAAAATGATATTCGGACTCAGGATCGCATTTTCCAGCGGGGCGGTAATGGGACTCACAGTAGTAAGCCTCGGCCTACTTGGAATAAGCATTTTCTACATCATATTCAAGGATCCCAATATACTGTTCGGTTTCGGTTTCGGTGCGTCCTCCATTGCCCTGTTCGCACGGGTCGGAGGGGGTATTTACACTAAGAGTGCTGACGTGGGAGCCGATCTGGTGGGAAAAGTTGAGAAGGGAATTCCGGAGGACGACCCAAGGAATCCCGCCACCATTGCCGATAACGTGGGAGACAACGTGGGAGATGTGGCCGGAATGGGTGCAGACCTTTTTGAATCATACGTCGACTCAATTATTGCAGCAATGATACTGGGTCTGGTTGGGGTCATGGGAGCTAATGGTGTATTCGATCTTGGCGGCGTGGCGGGAAAGGCGGTGCTGCTTCCCATAATTATTGCAGGTATAGGCATCATCTGTTCCATCATCGGAGTAGTGATAGTAAACAGTTCATCGGACAAGAAAGAACCCCACAACATATTGAACACCGGGATATTCGGTGCTGCCATACTTCAGGGAATCGCTTCATTCCTGGTGATCTGGTTCTGGATGGGACCCGATTATTTCGGCATCTGGGGCGCTATGATGTCTGGACTGGTTTCGGGGGTTGTGATCGGCCTTATCACGGAATATTATACATCGGATGAGTTCAAGCCAACCCGCGACATATCCGAGGCATCGAAAACGGGACCGGCCACCAATATAATTGCCGGCCTCTCCCTAGGCATGTTCAGCACTGTTATACCGGTCGTGATGGTTTGTGTCGCCCTGTTGTTTTCATACTGGCAGGCCGGACTCTATGGGATCGCTCTCGCTGCGGTTGGAATGCTGTCCACCTTGGGGATCACCCTGGCCACTGATTCATACGGTCCCGTGGCAGATAACGCAGCCGGCATCGCAGAAATGGCAAAAATGGGCCAAGAGGTAAGAGAGAGAGCGGAAAAACTCGATGCAGTAGGAAATACGACAGCGGCAATTGGCAAAGGATTCGCCATCGGCTCTGCTGCTCTTACAGCTTTGGCATTGTTCTCCACATATACCCAAGCCACTCATCTTTCCTTCGGCAGCCTGTCACTTATGGATCCTCTGGTGATAACCGGTGTGTTCATTGGTGGACTGCTGGTGTTCCTTTTCTCGGCTCTTACCATGAATGCAGTGGGGAAGGCCGCCATGGCCATGGTGGAAGAGGTTCGAAGGCAGTTCAGGGAGATCAAGGGTCTTATGAAGGGAAAAGCTGAACCCGATTACAAGAAATGCGTGGATATTGCAACCGGAGGAGCCCTGAAGCAGATGATATTCCCATCACTTCTCGCGGTGGCGGCTCCCGTGGCAGTTGGTCTGGCCCTGGGCCCGGCAGCCCTTGGCGGACTTTTGGGGGGTGCCGTTGTGGTTGGTTTCTTGATGGCGATTATGATGGCCAATTCCGGAGGCGCCTGGGATAACGCCAAGAAGTATGTGGAAGCTGGTAATCTGGGAGGCAAAGGCTCAAACGTCCACAAGGCCGCTGTTGTGGGTGATACCGTGGGTGATCCTTTCAAAGACACATCCGGTCCAGCCCTCAACATACTTATCAAGCTCATGTCCATAGTATCCCTGGTATTTGCACCATTATTCCTGCTACTGCATTAATTAACCATCGATAATGCGAAATCGGGAAGGGAAAAAGTATATCAACACGAATCGAAACTATGGACCAAAACAGACTTGATTCAGTAATAATATTAGTGGTAAAAAGAAGAGGGATATTGGAGTATATAAGGTCATAAATATGGTAAGATTGTGTGGAGCCTGCAACAGGGTATTCAGGATTCCGTACAGTACAATGCTATTGTGGTGTAAAAAGGAAAAAAAGTACGTGTGTCATCATTGCTGGATCCATCATTGCGGTGAGGGGCATGGAAGGGGAGCAAAAAATATTGGTAAAAATCCCTTGGCCCTATTCTGCATAGCGTCTGTTATCGCCTTTTTTTTCATTTTGCCGTTCTCGCTCATGGGATGTTATAATTTCTATCTGAGGAATGAATGGAACTCACTTGAAAGGACCGATATTATTAATATAACTGACGAAGGGCTTTTCAGATTGGAAGGTTTAATGAACGAGAGTTCGGATCTGGTGATCTTCCCCCCCCGAGAAACGTACCTTTTCAATCGAAGATAATATACGAGAGAAAACGGAGTTCCGATTCAGCGATAATACAGGTACGGTGCTGGCGAGAACAGATCGGTACATGGATATTGAATACGGTCCCCATATAATTCGCGACGGAGAAGATAGCTCTGAGAAAGTTTACAGGGGAGAGGACGAGGTCATCATCATCGGAAAGGTGGTGGAGGGCCAGAAGAATCTAACCATTCAGATAATATGGATGGGCACGGATGATGCGGATATTCCTCTAACGTTTCCATTGGCGGTATTGAGTATTGGTTCCGTTCTTCTTTATCTTGTTATTTGCTCTTTCTCATGGATTATTTATGTCCTCAGGGCTCTGAGGCATAACGGGTCCCTGGAATGCAGGAATGAGGTACTCATTACGGATATGGATAAACCCAAAACCGACGGTTTGGACTGGCATGATCTCAGGTCATTCTGGGTTCGACAGGGAAATAAACCATTTTTTACCAAGAAAAGGGGAGTCCAGCTTCTGAAAATTCTTTGGTTTCTTGTATTACTGGTGCTCGGAATAATCTACTGGTACGTTGATCCTTACAGAGTATCTGATTATGCCGCTCTCTCCGTTTATGTAACTATAATATTTCCGATACTGATTTTGGCTACCGGAATTTATTTGGGCAGGAAATCACTGAGTCCGAGCGCATATGCCTTATCCCAAAAGGGTTTTCATATGTATTACGAAGAACCTGTAGAAAGGTTCCTGGCATATGATTCCCTGCCCTGGAATAAGATCAAGGGCTTTTACAAATTCCGCACCGGGAGGACCGTGGAGTGGAAGATCGTAACGACCCATGGAGTCAAAGTGGATATTAATTTCATGACGCAAGAGAAGAGAAATCTTGCAGTAAGAAAATGGAAAAAGATGACAAAAAAGAAACTTACTAAAAAATGAAAGAAAAGATGGAGGAATAAGTATAATTCTCATCCCCATTTCACATCGTCGTTCCACCGATCATCTTCGATCCCATCATAGTATTCTGCTGATCCATTATCATTCAGCAGATCATCATTTGTTACGATGTTGGGAACATTTGTTGATGAGACAATAAATATTTGTTACAGGTTTTCGTAGGTAAAATCCTATGCCAATTCCAGGTTCTCTTTTTTTGACTCGACAATCTCAATTTCAGATAATACAGGAACGGTCAATATTGCCGATGGAACGGGACATATTTCACAACCGCTTTTATCGATCGATAGGGATAAAACATTCTCCAGAATCGCACACCGCTCCTTCCGCTACACTTCCCTCATCCGACCGGCTCTTGAAAGTATCCTTAAAAAGGTCTTTCAATTGTTCTACCGTCAAAGCCCCGTCCACCCTTTTTACGACATTTCTGTTTTCAAAAAAAAGAGTCACAGGAAATAGATTCCCCACCTTGTACCGCTCCACGAGAAAGGTGTTCTCCTCCTCCACGTCCCCGATCATTCCAGCCTCCCTTATGACCCATTCCAGGTTCAGATGGATCCGGCCCAGGGGAATTCCACCTAGCTCATTAACCCTGGTTTTCACTTCATCGTGATAGGTGATACAGGCCGGGCAGAGGAAGTGATAGACGATCACGACACATCTATCCTGGGTTATGAACCGGTCAAATGATCTTTCAGCGCGTAAGGTCTTGATCTTTGCCATCTTTACCACCGGATCCTCATTGAACGCTCTTCTTATCTTGATGTTAATAAAACGTTGTTGAAGAAAAAAAACTAATTTCGTTCATCTCTAGCCTTATTCAGGACGTCAATTAGATATATCGCCACTGTGTGACCTCTTTTGAGAAGGCGATCGAAGGACTCAGCGTCGAATTTCTTCTCCTCGACCAATTCATTAAACTCCTCCAACTCGTACACCTCGGGAATATCAAAATCGGTCATCAGTAAGCCGATCTGTTCCCTTTTTTCTGTCACAAAGCCATTAATAACCCCGAGATGCTCCTTGAAGAGTTTCGCCCAGTTGGCCTTATCGGGATTGGCCTTCGCTTCCATCATTCTGGCGTTTAGGAATGGAAAAAAACGATTCTCGATTTTGCGCGAGCAATCCGGGCATTCCCAATAAGGGTCCACGGTATTTGCGGAAAATTCTTTTCGACACTCATCGTTCCCGCATTTGATGATCATCTTCATGGTCCACAACTTCCCGGTGTAATCCGCTGAATGGTGTTGGTTAGCGAAAAACTTTGAAACCCGTATTGGTGAAGATACGTTCGAGGTCATAAGAAAATGAATATTAATTATACAGACTGTCGGCGCCCACTACGTTCCGGGGCATCAATAGATACCCCTGCGTCCTCGGGATGTACCCTGCGGACGAACGCCGACCACGAGAGGCGATGCCCCTCATTGCTTGTCCTTTTTATATTTATAGGATCGGGTCTGCGCCCATTGCATTCCGATGCATCCGAGATGCATCTGCGTCCTCAGCAAGTGTGCCTGCGGACGTTTGCTTAAGCTCGCAGACCCTCTCTAGTAATATTCAACTATCCTATAATATTACTCGTTACCGAAGAAACCGCGGAGTACAGGATGCATCTCCATCATCTGTTCCTTGCCAATCTCCTCGTACAACCGTATTATTATTCCTACTGCGAGCAGTACGCCCGTACCCGAAGTATTTCCCACCGTACCTATCATATCCGCTATGGCCGCCAGACCGCCCACGAAGGCGCCGGATATCACCGTCACCATGGGAATGTACCGCTTCAGTACCTTTTTTAATACCCTCGGATCCCTGCGGAAACCCGGTATCTGCATGCCGCTGTTCTGTATCTGTTTTGCAACATCCTCGGGACCCATATTCGTGGTTTCGATCCAAAACTTTGCAAATAGGATGGAGCCGAATACCATGATGCCAAGGTAGACCAGCACGTGTACTATCACCTGCCAGTAACTATGGTCCGGTACGTAATGCTTGTAGCCGTCCCAGTTCAACATTGGCAGGAACCACTGGTGAACGCCATCCACTCTCGACACGTACCACGCTCCTCCCGCAAAGGGTTTGGTTTCACCAACGTGATAGGCGCCTATCCACCATTTCCCTCCAATAAGGGGGATCCTGCTCATTGTGGGGTGGCTCCATAGTAATAATGAAAACATGTTTACATTGGCCAGTAAGGCCGACATGAGGATCACAGGGATGTTGGAAGCGTAAATCAGCCTGATGGGATATCTACCCCGGGCTCCGCGAACCCTCCCGTGGGCCAGCGGGATCTCGATGCTGGTTGATTCGAGATAGGCCACAACCAGGAAGATAAGAACGGTCCCGATGAGATATAATACCGCGTTCGGCGGATGCAGGAAGAGTTTCTCAAAACCACCCCCTGAGAACTCGCCAACGCTCATGTTGCTGACGAAATATATGGTCTTGGGTAAAACGCCGGAGGGCGGGTTACTTATGCTTAAAGCTTCACCTGCTGTGGTAGGCATCCAATTCAGAGTACCCGTGAATATTGCTTGGGCAACTCCCGCGCAAATGAACATGGAAATACCGCTGCCGATTCCCCATTTGGAAACGGTTTCGTCCATCAGAAACACGATGTAAGAGCCAATGGCCAATTGTATAATGATGAAAAACTTAGCCCATCCGGTGCCAATAGCCCCCGAAAAGGCTGATGACGGCGTAAGGTAGCCGTATACCTGAGGAATTGCCTCAACGAAGATCATTACGATGACAAGTATCTTCTGGGTGCCCTGGTATATCGCCTTGTCTTCGGGGTCGCTCATGTCCAGTTTGATTATTTTGGCACCCACGAAAAGCTGCAGAATAATAGAAGCGGTGACGATGGGGCCGATACCCAGATGCATCAGGCTTCCGGAGGCTCCAGCCATAATAGCCCGGAACTCCGAGAACATGTCCATGGTCTCGCCAAGACCGTAGATCATAACGTTGGTCAGTACAAAGTAAAATAAGAGGATTCCCACGGTCCAGAGCATCTTCTTTCTGAAGTGTACGTGCCCTACCGGCTTCTTTATGGAAGGATACCTCTTGATTAAAGGTTCAAGGTAGTACAGCTTGCTTTTTCCTTTTTCCACCATGGTCATTCACCATAAAGGACGATTGGGACGCTTCCGGTCTTATTCATTTCACGAGCTTGACCTTTCCGCCCGCTTTCTCTATCTTGGCTACTGAATTGCTACTCGCTCTCTTAACTTTAATATTCAATTTATGCCTTACTTCCCCTTTCGACAGCAGTTTGTCATACCCCGCCTTGCTAAGGTCGATTATTATGGCCTCCCCCCTTTTTTTCGCCGCCCCTTTCTTTATCAGTGTCTCGATAATGTTCTGCAAGGTTGTCAGGTTTATGGCCTTTATCTGGGTTACTATGGAGCGGTGACGCTTGAAACCATGCCGTCCAAAGTGATCACGATCGTTCTTGAGTAGCCACATAAATCGGTGTTTGTGAAGCCCGGCATTACCCCGGCCTCCTCTCATACCAGCACCCCTGCCCGCCTTCTTTCCCCGACCGTGAGTCCTGCTTCCGCGGAATCGCTCCGATCTTTTACTGCTCATCTATAACATCCTCCCAATAAGATCATTTATCTTCTTTCCCCTGTAACCAAGGGCCCCGCCCTCAATAAAGGAGCGTTTTATCCCCTCATACCCCTTTACAGGTGGGGCAAGTCGGAATAAAGGTTTAATTTCGTTTAATTTCTTGTAGTCAATTTTTCCCCGGTGTATTGCCTTGGTCAGTTCATTGATATCCTTGAAATCGGTCTCCTTGCGGACATAACCGGGAGTAATGGGCTGATCACCGATCAAACGCCCTCTCTTTATTATAAGATCACGAATCGTCTGGGGATTCACTTCGCCCCAGGTGATATAATCCTTCGCTTTTTTTAGCATTCCCGTATAATACGGTGTATCCGGTATCAGAACGCAGTGGTTCACTCTGTTCAACCTCAGGTACTTCATGGTATCCCGGATACTGTAATTGACGTTTACTATGCCCCTGACCCTGATGACTGCGTACATCATTATTTGTCCACCTTCCCAAGTACTATATTCAGTTCATCTTCCTGCTCTCTCATGGTCCGGGTGCTGGATGTTTTCGTCAACGCGTCGAGTACAGCTTTTGCATAGTTCACAGTGGTACGGGTCTTTCCTGTGGTGAATCCCCAAACGTCCTCGATCCCAGCCAATTTCAATATGTGTTTGGCCACATCTCCCACAGCAAGGGATATACCTCTGGGAGCGGGTTTGAAAGATACGCGAATCGATCCGCATTTCCCATGGACCTGGAAAGGGAATGAATGAGGAGTGCCACATCCGCATTCCCACGAGCCGCATCCCCGCTTCACCTCTACAACCTTCATTTTGGCATTATCGATTGCCTTTCGGATGGCGGGTCCCACTTCTTTTCCCTTGGCCTGCCCTATGCCAACGTAGCCGTCCTTGTTACCGATCACGGCAGTAATTGTGAAACGGACCCTCCTGCCGGAATCGGTCATTCTCTGGACCATGTTCACATCAAGAACCTCGTCTTCCAGTTCGGGAAGAAGTACGTCCACGATTTCTGGTTCTCGAATGGGAAGTCCTGTGGCCAGCGCTTCGCCGATATCAGTTATCTTTTTGCTTCTCACCAGCCGACCAAGACGGGTCGTGGGTTCCCATATCTCGTAACGCTCTCTTGCCCTACGCTGACGCATATCTTCCTTGCTACCGGTCTCCCGTCCCCTCTTTTTGATACCGATCACCGGTTTCTTCTTGGCGACGGCTCCCTCGGATACTCCCGACTTCTTTTCCGTGGCATCGACACTCTTCTCGTCCGATTTTTTCTCGGCATCCTCCACAACCTCTTCCGTAATATCCTCAACTTCGTTCTCTTTCTGCCCTTCGCCCTTGGACGTCTTGGCCTCGACTTTCTGTTTGCGATTCGCCTGTTCGTCCAACTTCCGTTTGTTCTTGTCCATATTTTCACCCCCTCTCGAGTATCCGTTCTTTTGTTTTGTCGAAATCCGCGGCAATCTCGTTACTTATGAACGCACCCTTGAGCGCATCTCCTGAAGGAAGAATTTTTTCGCCATGCGGTATTTCCACGCCGGCATCCAGAACACCTTTCAGCACCGCAAAGGATTTAGAGCCCTTGACCGGTACGCTTAAACCCATGTCCAGCACCGCCTCCGAGATACCCTTCTTTAAAGCCCGTTTCCCAGCTAACAATCCAGTGAGATAGGCCGCCGGGGTGTTGGAAAATGAATGGGTCCAACCTCGCGAGCTCAGTTCTGTGGACAAGGCTGCGGCCCGCACCAAATCCCCCAATGGGTTATATTCTATGACCTGGACTATTGTTTTTGTAAGGGTTTTCCTGACAACTAATCTGTGCTTTCCAGATTTTAAAAGGGCCAAACGTTTACGATAATCGGTCTTCCCTTCCCTTCTCCTCCTGAAAGGTACTCTTGTAATATTTTTCTTCTTTTTCAATTCACACAACCCCCTTTACGACCTTTTTTCTTCGTACAACCTTACGTACGACCTTTTTAGAAGGGACGCCGAATCTGATTTGCGGAGTATCTTTCTTCTCTTCAAAGGCGCCCTCGGCCTTCATGTGTGCCATGAGATGTGCTCGGGATTTGAACATCCCCCCGTTGGCCTTTCGATAATATTTCCTGTAGATTGTGGAATCGATCTTTGCTTCGGTCTTCAATTCCCTCAACTGCGAGCGTAGGGCTCGAATGGTTTTCATCCACCGCTCCTTTTTAGGTGTGCGCGCTCCCTTGGCACCCTTCCTTTTGCCGTGACCCTTTCTCCGGCCCTTTCTCTTCTGCTCCGCCCGGTGTTTCGCCCGGCCGGATGAAACGCCTTTTTTCTGTTTCTTCTTGATTATCTTTGAACTGATGAGTGAACGAACATCTCCTCTGGTGACCGCCTCGGATATCTCTTCCATGGCCGCGGGGTCCAACCAAACTCGGTCCGAACCGCATTTAAGCAAGGAGCGGGCCATGCGTCTCTGCAATGTCAGATTCATCGTTGTACCCCCGGATTGAGTATTCGAATTTTCAGATCGGCGGCTTTTTTCTCGATGGTCATCCTCTTTCTGGTGCCCACACCGTGTCCAATCCTCGCAGCTTCAACAGAAGGATTAATGGTCTCGAGATCATTGGTATTGTATACCATGACCTCTCTGAAACCAGATGGATGAAGGTTCCGGACTTCTTTAGGCGATCCGTATCCTACGCTGGGCATCTTTGGACGATATTTCAAACCCCGCCTCATTTTCGAATGGAGCCCCCTGGGTTTTCGCCACTTTGTTCCCAACCGCTTGTAACGGAACCATTCCTGTCGTCTGAAGGTTCCTTTCTTCGCTTTTCGGGCTTTGCGCAGGTTCAGGGTGTACTTCATTTCTGGTGACAGGTCGGGTTTCTTCTTCACAACATATCCGGGTTCGGTTAGCTCCCCATCTTCCAGCTCTTCGTCCAGCTCCAGATATTCGTCCTCCTCCTGGCTTTCGGACGAATCGGAAGCATCTTGGGTTTCGGCAAGATCGGTCGTTGTATCCTTTTTCTTCGTTCGTGCCATGCTATCACCCCTTGTTTACTATGTATATACCATCCTGGAAGACCCGAGGATCGTAATGTTTTATATATGTAGCCAACTCGATGTTTGCGGCGGTCTGGCCCACTTCTTCCTTGTTTAAACCCTTTACCGTCACCTCGTCACCGCTTATCTGTACCTTTGTTTCCCCCACTATCTTTGCCTTCCGTGGGGCAGCTTCACCCAGGAAATTCTCAATAATTAAACCATCCTTTTTGACGGTTGTCTTCATTGGAAAATGAGAATAAACTATCTTCATACCGTATTCAAAACCTTCGGTTACTCCTTTGATCATGTTATTGAGATGTGCCCGATAGGTGCCAAATAGAGCCGCATCCTTCTTTCGCGGTTTCTCCACATAGATTCGAACAGCTCCCTTTTTTACTGAAACCTGGATACGGGGGTGGTAAAAGGACTTAACAAGCGTCCCTTTTGGACCATCGACCTTGATTTCATGGTCCTTTTCGGACACCATCACGTCATCCGGAGGACTGATGAACTCTTCCCTGAAATAATGTTTGACCATTTCGTACACCCCCTAATATACATAGGCTAAAAGTTTGCCACCGGTATTTCTTTCCTTGGCTGTCTTGTGTGAGAGAACTCCACGGGGTGTTGTGAGTATTAGGACCCCAAAACCCTGAGCAGGAAGAAAACGTGCCTCGTATTTTTCCATGAACTTCCTCTTCACTGAGAAACGCGGTTTTATCGCTCCGCAGTTGTTGATGTTCCCAATGAGTTCAACCTCAAAAAAACCGCCTCGGTTGTTCTCTAAGTGTTGAAACGAACCGATATATTTGTTCTCCTGCATGACCTTCAGTACCCGGCCTATCAAATTGGAGGCGGGTCGGATCCGGCAATGCCTCTTGCCTACGCGTTCGGCGTTCTTCAGGCCAACCATCACATCGTTAAGTGGATCGTGTTGCACATTTACCCCTCCTTTTTATGAAAATTTTTTAAAACCAATCTCCGGTGCGATCTCTCTGAAACACTGCCTGCACAGATGCAGCCCGTATCTCCTGATGATGCCCCTTTTTCTACCGCACCTTAAACATCCTTTTTTTCGTCCGTATTCTTTGGTGGGTCTTAAGCCTTTCTCTGCCAAATGAATGCCTCCTGCCTTTAATCCAGTTTAACCACTTCCACATCGAATTCCCTTCTCAGGAAATCGTAAGCCTCATCCTTCGATATACGCTGTTTGCTCGAAAGTTTCCGGCATCTCATCTTCCTTCTCGAAATGCGATATCCGTTTCTCTTTAAAGAAACGCAGACATCCATACCGAAAATCCCTACCTCAGGGTCGTATTTCATACCCTGAAAATCCGTAAAATCGGAGATCCCAAAGGAGAAGTTGCCACATAGGTCGAAAGAATAACTGGCGATCTTGTTCTGTTTTATCCAGAACGCCCTTTTTAAAAAATCCTCCGCCTCTCCCTTTCTAAGGGTGACCTTACAACCGATGGGCATCATCTTCCTTATACCGAAATCCCTGTTGGTTGTTCGGGAGATGGTTCGTACCGATTTTCTACCCGTTAACAGATCAATCACCTTTTCCGCTCGAATAAGCTTCTCACCAGCTTCACCCACCCCAATGTTCACCACCACCTTGTCAATGGAGAGAGTTCTCATAGGATTATCGAGGTCCCCGGTCATATAACCTTCACCTCCGGTACCGTTATCTCGGGAGTCTTCTTTCCGATGACGAAGATGTAATCCATAATGGTGGATATCCCACCTTCCAGCGTCACTATATTGGGTTTGGAGGATTTGGTGACTGTGAAATCTTCGATCCTGTATATACTGCCAGCATGAGCGCCGCCGATGATCATTGCCAGATTACCCTTTGAGAATTTATAGGCCCCGAGCATCTTCTGGCTGGGTATCTCTATCTTGAGCACGTCCTTTGTCTTGAACCGGTCTTTCTCCAGCAAAATATTCCTGCCGTCATGAAGATTCAATTGGATCTTGTTTCCCTTGAGGGTCTTCTTATCCATTATCTTTACCATCTTCCAGATCGAGTTCTCTTTTGGAATCGACGTTAAGACCAATTTTCCTCTTTTATCGAATAACACTCTGTAAAAGATATTGTTCTTGGGAATGGAGAATACATCCATGAAACCCACGGGGTGGTTGGGGTTGGTAATAACCTTTCCGTCCACGAATACGTCTCTTGCCGCCAGTATCTTTCTTGCCTCGCTAGCGTTATCGCAAAGTTCCAGCATGTCCCGGAGCACCACAAGAACCGGTACGGACCACTCCTTGGAATGAGGACCCGGCGAGGTTTTCGGCGCCCATTTTTGGGTCTTTTTCGCTAACTTCCATCTCCTTGGAATGGTAAGTCGTTTCTGATGTTTTTTCAATCGTTACCCCCCGTTTTGGTTTTCAGTTTTCCCCGCCGTTTGGGATCCGTAAGGTCCAGCTTTACTACCTCTAGGTTGGACGGATGGATCAACTTGGGGATGGATTTACCGTCGGCCTTGGTTAGAGCGGCCTTCTCTACCGCTACCATCATTTTATTCATAAGCACCTCGGAAACCTTACCTGTTAGTCCCTTGAGACCGCCCCTCATTACCCTGACCGTATCGCCCTTTCTCAGCCGGACACACCTTTTTTTGTACTTTTCCCTCAGGTCTCCGGAGAGATGTGAACTCAACTGCCTTCCCTTCACATGCAAAGGCGCGTTGTAATGATATTTACGCTGTTTTCTCTTCTTTGAAGATTTTATCGGCATCCGTACCACCTTGAAATTAATTTATTACTATACTATTGTGGACGCGGTAGAAGCAATCCTCGGCCATCTCTCAGCCGCCTCTCTAGCCACCGGCCCCTTTATATCCGTTCCCTTGGTTTCCCCATTGGGTGTCGTCAGCACACAGGCGTTATCCTCGAACTGGACCATTGTACCGTCCGTTCTTCGAAAAGGCCTTTTTTGTCTTACTATAACTGCATTTACCAGTTTTTTCCTGAGTTCGGGAGTTCCCTTCTTGACCGTGACGATGATTAGATCACCGATACCCCCCGCCGGATACCTCCGGGCAACCCCATGGTATTTCAGTACGTTCACCAGCTCCACTATTTTGGCGCCAGTGTTGTCCGTACAGATGAGTCTTGCCCCTGTGGGTAGGCCCCGGGTCTGAGTTCCAGCCAATCCTTTCATATAGGTTTCCTCCTCTCGATTATGACAAAGGATACCGTCTTAGCAAGGGGTCTACATTCCGCAATCTTTACCCTGTCCCCTATTCGGACCCCTAGACAGGGTGGGTTATGAACACTGTGTCTCGACGTCCTCTTCTCGTATCTCTCGTATTTTTTAATATAGAATAGTCTCTCCCTCATCACCACTGCGGATTGGTTCATTTTTGTACTGGATACAATGCCCTCCAGTATCTGCCCCCTTACAGAGAGTTTTCCATGGAATGGGCAGTAAACGTCTTGGCATACTTTTTTCGGCGAAGGGACGGAAATACCAATGTTCCTGGCCTTACCAGCTCCCGTATCACTCTTCGCCCTCACCACGGATTTGGTCCGTACTGTCTTTTTCTTTTTCACCGTCTTCTTGGCTGCCTTTCCAGCCTTCGCCGGTTTATTTTCCTTATCCGCTTTGGTCCCTTTTCCTGTAGCGGCTGTCGGTTTCTTCTTCTTTTTGGCCGATGCCTTTGCGGACTTGTCATCATTGCCCATTTAATCACCAACTTGGATAGTTATTTTTTATTTGGATATGTCTTGTTTGCGGTAGGAGATCCCTTACGGGGGTCCCGTCTCTCTCGTTTCTGTTTCCCGGGTCGCAACCGTTTCGTTCGGTCCTCGCTCCTTATGCGGATAGTATTTCCATCCACCTTGAACGGCCCGTCCTTCAGGTTGAACACGAAAGTGTTTCCCGCTTTCGGCATTTTGATTCTTTTTTTACCGTCATCGATTTCCAGCATGTTCTTCGATTCATCGACCACGATCCCCTGAAGCCCGATGTAACCTTCGGCACGGGTATCAATTACCCTTACTTCTAGCCCGATGAATTCATGCTGGAGTATGTTTCGTTCGTCCCTCATCTCTCCTCAACTGAAAAGCCTAGTTTTTTCAATTCTGCGCTCACTCTCTTGGAATGATCCCCTTGGAGCTCTATATTGCC
The DNA here is from genome assembly GCA_030740765.1 of Thermoplasmatota archaeon. GTDB lineage: Archaea > Thermoplasmatota > Penumbrarchaeia > JASLWR01 > JASLWR01 > JASLWR01. The sequence goes on along the minus strand of JASLWR010000021.1, from coordinate 8,443 downwards.
CTTCTTTACGGTCCCACCGGCAGCACATCGGGTCTTTAACGTCTTTGCAAGGTCCTCAAGATCGATAGCAGTTCCGTCAATGCCTTCCACGATGGTTACAATTTTCCCATAGCGCCTCTTTGTGGTGAATATTCTTATCTCCTGCTGTTCCCTGGCTATATGCTCGCAAGCACAAATCTCTTTGGGAAGACCACAAGTAATGCAGATTTCTCCCATTAGCGCTCACCCTCCTCCCTCATGATGGTCAAGAGCCTTGCGATATCGGATCGCAGAGCCCGGATCTTTCCAGGGCTTGCTGGTGCACCACCCATAGCAGCCACACCTCGCTCGTACATCAGTTCATTACGGAGTTTTTCCAGCTTTTCTATCTTCTCTTCCTTCTTCATTGCTCGTATTTCGTTTCCTTTCAATACAGACATCTGTGATCACACGCTCCTTGGATATTGTTAAAATATCTTTTGATTTCATATCACCTCATTTTTTCTCATTGGCATTTGCCAGATTTTCATCCGAATTATTTTTGGTAGTGTCTGTGGGATCAGACGACTGACTATCGGTTTCCTCTCCGGCCTTTCCAATTACTTTTTCCTTCTTATCCTCCTTTTTCCCTTTTTTTTCCGACCTTGATTTTGTTTTTTCTTTTGATTCTTCCTTCTTTGCAGTCCCCTTTTTCTTTTTTTCCGCCTTGGTGGCATCCTTTTTCTTTTTTTCCGCCTTGGTGGCATCCTTTTTCTTTTTTTCCGCCTTGGCGGTATCCTTTTTCACGGATTTCTTTTTACTTTCCTTTGCCCCATCATCTTCCTCGCCTGCCATGATCATTTCCACCAATGCATCTTCGGTACTTTCAACGGGATCTTCTTGGGTTCCTTCTCCATCATCCGCTTCCTTTGGCAAACTCAAGATCAACTCCACTTCCTCCTCGGGATCGGGATCTCTTATATCTACCTCATCAGGGAGCCTGGCGTTCGCATCCATTATCATAACCTTTACACCGATAGCACCTAGCTTCTTCTTTGCCACCGCAAAACCCCTATCCATCCATATCAGTGCTGTATCACCGCAGTATTTGATATGGCCTTTCGAGAATTTTTCTGTCCGGTGTCTCTGCCCGGTCAGTTTCCCGGATATGATGATCATACATCCTTTTGCTCCCCCTTCCATGATACGCCGGACCGTGGAATGTCCTGCTCTTCTGAAATGCCAGCCTCGCTCGAGTGCTGAAGCCAGTTTCTGAGCCATGATCTGGGCGTTAACGTTGGGATTCTCCGAGTCTCCGACCTCGATCTGAGGATTATCATAATGGAATTTCTCCTCGACATCGGCGGTCAACTTCTTTATGGTCATCCCCTTTCTGCCGATAACCAGGCCGGGTCTTTCCACGGTCAATACGATACGGGTTCCGTGAGGTGTCCGCCTAATCTCCATTCCTCCGAATCCGGCTCTCTCGATTTCTTTTTTGATGAATTCCTTCAAAAGGACCCGTCGTATCTTCTCCTTGATAAAATTCCGCTCGGAGGTCATATCTCTTCCTCTCTTTCTTCAATTATTATCTCTATATTTACAGTGGCCCTGACCTTCGGGGTGGTTCGACCGCGTGCTCGGTGAAAATAACTTTCCGTTGTTTGACCCCTGTAAGCTGAAAGGTGAGTGATGACAGTGGACTCAGGGTCTATGCCCTTGAACTCAGCATTGCTTTTCACATCTTCAATAAGTCTCAACAGCAGGGCGGCGGCCTTGATGGGATATTTACCGGGCCCGATTTTCCCTTTCCTGTGAGATACTGAGTGTTTGTATCTTTTGAAAGGAACCGCCACTTTCTTATTAACAATCCCCTTTAAGAGTGTCTCGGCAGTTGGAACCTTTCTTCCACGGATGAAACGGCACAGCTCAACCGCGTGTTTCGGGGAAACATCAAGTTCCTTGCCGTAAGCCTTGGCCATTGTCTTAGGGTCCGCTTTCATCGAATAGGGGCTCATGGTATCACCTTATTTCAGAGGCATGAATTTGGATGAACGTGTTGCACCAACTCCCGGACCTGTATGCTTGACGCTTTTCCGGGTAAGGGCGAACTCTCCAAAGTAATGCCCGATCATTTCTGGTATTATATTAATACGAATGAATTCTTTCCCATTATAAACCGCTATTGTTTTCCCCACATATGTCGGCATAATAATGTGATCTCTAGAATGAGTTCTGACGGCCAAATCATCTGGGCTTCCCAGCACCTTTACTTCGAGCTTTTTATTACGTATGTTATAACCCCGCTCCAGTGTCCGGCGGAGTCGGGCAGGAAAGAGGGCGGTCTGTTCTTCCACTGTAAGTTCGTTCAGTTCTTCCATAGTGTATCCCTTGTATGTGAATACCTTCTTTTCCCTCACCGCAATTCGCTCCCTCCTCTTCCTTGCCCTCCTCCTCGCTGCTCGCGGCGTGGTTGCCCCTTTCTTTCTTCTCTTCCCCATTCTATCACCTCATTTTCTTTTTACGTTTCTTGCGTTTCTTCTTCTTGGGGGCCAGATTACCAACCTTTCTACCAGGTGGTGCGTTACGCGATACTGTACTGGGTTTCCCTACATGCTGGTGTCCGCCGCCACCGTGAGGGTGGTCAACCGAATTCATTGCAACACCGCTTACCCGGGGCCAGCACTTTGCTCTGGATCGTAAGGCGTGGTATTTATTCCCAGCTTTCATGATGGGTTTTTCTCTCCTACCACCGCCGCCGGACAGTCCCAGTGTCGCCCGACAATCCGGCAGGAAGGATTTGAAGTTGCCGGAAGGTAATTGCAGAATCACCATTTTACCATGGCTGATGACAACTGCGGTGGTCCCCGCAGAGCGAACGAATTTTCCGCCATCCCCCGGATCCTTTTCTATGTTGAATACTGGTAAACCGTCTGGTATCATGGAGAGTGGTAAAACATTCCCTACTGCCAAAGGAGAGTCCTTGCCGAAATGTACCTTCTGCTCTACGGAAATCCCCTCCGGAGCTATGATGAAATGCTTACGCCCATCCTCCAATCTAACCTTTGCAATGGGAGCAGTTCTTCCCGGATCGTGCTCAATTTCCTCAACGACTGCGGTACCGCTCTTCAAAGGAGGATACCTTATCTTGCATTTGAATCGGTGTGAGGGTGTTCTGAAGACCGAACCTCTCCCTCTTCTCTGAGCGCGGATTCGTTTTCCCATCAATATCGCCTCTCTTTTATGTATTAGAAGATCCCGATCCGCGTACCTATCTCTTCCGCGGAATATTTTTCGGATAATTTAATAACGGCATGTTTTCCGTCGGGCAGGTTTCGCGTATTCACACTAACAACCTCAACCTCGAAAATCTTTTCGAAAGCCCGTTTGATCTGGGATTTCGTGGCATTCTTATGCACCAGAAATTCCAGTTTATTTCCCTTGTCCATGTGATCCATGGCCTTCTCGGTCACATGTGGGTGAAATAGAATCTTGTAAGGGGATTTCTCGACCATTTACCAACCTCCCATGTGCTGAATCGCATTCTGGGTGAAAATTGTTAGCCGACCAGGGTCACCGCCGGGTGCCAACATCTCGGCATTGAGCCTCGTGACAGGCGTGACATCTACCCCTGAGAGGTTCCGTCCTGCTTTTAGCACGGGGACATCGTCACCCACTACGATGAGAATCGAGCGGGGTTTTTTGTATTTCCGGTCGCGCATTTTACCTTTTCCGGCACGAATATGGGTTCCATCTTTGGCTCGGACCACATCGGACCAAAGTCCAATGGATGTGAGCGCGTCCGCCAGAGCCCTCGTCCTGCTTACCTTTTCCAGTTGGTTCGAGAAGACTACCGGGAACGATAGACCATCCCCCATCTTGTGGCCACGTGCCAGTATGAGATCCTTGTTGGAAGTGGCGGCAAGAGCTGAGAGTTTTGCCTTCGTCCTCTGTTTGCGGTTCATCTTTTTATGCCAGATCTTTTCCGGTTTTGGTGGATGAGCTCGCCTGCCACCCACGTTGGGAGGGGATTCTGCCGCGTTTCTTCCCTGGGTCAATCTCTGAACCCTGGCCACACCCCTTCCCTTACCCCAGGTGGAGACAGCATGGCACATCCCCGCGTCCCTTTTGGGACCGTAGGGTTGACGCCGGTTCGCTCTTATAGCGGTGACGGAGAGCCGAATCAGGTCTGGCCTGAACTCGTGGTCAAAAGCGGCGGGAAGGAAAATGTCCCTCATCTTTTCACCGTTTAGAGAAAGGAGTGAGGTCTTTTTCTTCCCCCTCTTGAACTTTGATTCCTTGGTAGATTTCCTAGTTGCCATTACTTTCCCCTTCCTCATGCTCCTTGTTTGGATTGTGTAGAGATATATGAAAGTTCCACCGTAGAGACCTTATCGCGCTTGAATCTGATTGCATCCCTCATTCTTATTAGCCGCTTAGTTGGTCCAGGTATCGAGCCGTGGAACAGAACGTAATCGTTTCGAACCAGGCCATAATGTAAAAAACCGCCCTTGGGATTGATCTCATCCGGATTTTTGCCTATTTTCAATATTCTTTTATTGTATTCGGTTCTCTGATGATACCCCGTCTGACCTGCCTGAGGTACTGTAGATAATACAAACGCAGGATGCCAGGGACCCAATGTGCCTATCATTCTACGATGTTTGCTGTTTTTGTGAGAAAGTAATTTTACACCAAACCGTTTCACATGCCCCTGAAAACCCTTGCCTTTTGTCACAGCCAGTACATCGACCATGGCTCCTTCCTGGGTAAATTCATTGACCCGCATCTCCTTCCCGAGAAGACCCATTGCATAATCGAGCCTCTTATCGATGGAGGAGCCACCGATTCTCAACTCCATTATTTCCGGTTTTTTCTTAGGTATCCCGGTAACTTGAGCAGGTTTGGTATGGACAAGTATTCTCACATCATCGGGATCCTTGCATGAAAGTTCTTCCATATCTTTGGCCTTCTTTTCCTTTGGCAGTGATATCCTTCTTTCAAGGTGTTTGTCCTGTTTCTCCGCCCAGACCTCCCCTAAGGTCTGAAGACCGTTTTCAGAATTGCTATACAACCGGATTCCACAGACCATTACAGGCGGTGTTTCAACGACGGTTACAGGTACTACGACCTCCATACCAGAGGTAGTGCTCCTTTTACGGTAATCGACAATGAATCCGTGCGTCATCCCTACTTTATAACCTACGAAACCCTGTATCTTGGGTTGATCGTCATTTGAAGCAGGCCATCTTCGGACTTTTGGCGTCTCCCTTTTGGCTCTCTTGCGGGGCCAGAAGCCGTGGGAACCTCGGTTTGGATGATGTGCATGTGACATGGAATGCCTCCCGGATCATAATACAGTATTATTTTTTCAACCATAAATCCTCTAAATTCGAGATAGTTATGGTTCTCTTTTACTATGGATCGGTATCCCCCCTAAGGGGTAAAACCGTATTGATATCCCGGCCTATTCGTCCAACCGTTACGATCATCCGCCCTAAAAGATTCTTCAATGGGAGGATATTGGAAGTTCTTATGGGTTTCCAACACCGTATGGCTGAAACTTCCGAAATAATCTCTTCCCGAAAATCGGCGCTTCGTATATATAATTTCTCGTATCATTTGAAAATTGGGGCCAATGCAAGGTGTATTATCCTTCACTGCACTTTTTTTTAGGAAAACTATTTAAACGAGGATAGGCAATTTAAAGGACTACCAGAGGGGTATTAACACAATCCTCCCGGCTATAATCGAATCGGAGGCAAATAAATGAGTTTGATGGCAAAGGAACTCTTGAAAATGGTAAAGAAGCAAACCAAGGAAACGACAGCCACTCCGGCGTCCAAACCTCAGAAGACTGCAGAAGTACAACCGATCTCCACGGATGATGAGGAGATCAAGGATATATTTTTACGAACGAGACCCACAATAAAGATCATCGGATGTGGCGGAGCAGGATGCAATACAATTACTCGATGTGTTGAAGAAGGTATCGTAGGGGCGGATATGTACGCGATCAATACTGATGCTCAGCACTTATTGACAGTACACGCTCCAACAAAGATGTTGATAGGACGAAGACAGACTAAGGGACTAGGTGCAGGTTCCAATCCCAGTGTTGGGGAAGGAGCGGCAAAGGAGAACGAAGAGGAGATCCGAAATTCCCTTTCGGGAGCGGATATGGTATTCATCACCGCTGGAATGGGTGGCGGAACAGGTACCGGTTCGGCTCCTGCAACTGCCAGGATATCAAAATTCCTCGGAGCACTGACTCTGGCCATCGTCACCACTCCCTTTCCGGGGGAAGGGGTGGTCAGAATGCAGAATGCGATATGGGGTATAAATCGGTTGAAAGAAGAAGCCGATACGGTCATTGTGGTTGCTAACTCCAAGTTATTGGAAGTTGTGCCGCGGTTGCCCCTCAATGCTGCCTTCAGGGTAGCCGACGAGGTACTTATGAACTCCATTAAGGGCATAACAGAAATGGTAACCAAGGTCGGTCTGGTCAACCTGGATTTCAACGATCTTAAAACCGTTATGAAATCCGGCGGTACTGCGGTCATAGGTATGGGAACCGCCAGCGATTCACCCAACAAAGCACGTGAAGCAGTCAATGACGCTTTGGACTCACCAATGCTTGATATTGATGTCACCGGCGCTAACGGCGCTCTGGTATGCGTGTTCGGGGGACGCGATATGACAGTGAAAGAGGCCGAAAACGTTGCAGGGGAGATCCATGACAGGATCGGTGAGAATGCCACCATCATCTGGGGGGCATACATCGACGAACGATTGGAAAATACGATAAAGGTAATGCTAGTGCTCACAGGGGTGAAACTTAAACATAGCGATCTCACCGGTGGGGTTGCCTCTGTAAGCGGTGGAGAACTTGGAGTCGATTTTATAAAATAGAGATTATATTACCCAAAGTTCTAGATCAAAGGGGCCCGGAAGTATCTAAAACCGGGTCCATTTTTTTTAAAAATCATCTTCCTCGTGCCAGGCTTTAGTCTTTCCCTTCTGGCTGATGTAATCGAAACCGGTGTACTTCAGGTCGACAGCATTTTCTCCACCAGTGCTTGCACCCTGATACCTGTTTCTTTCGATAGAATCCTCAAGATCCATTATTTCCTCTCTGTAATATTCATGTTCGTAGTAATCAGGAAGCTCCTTTGCCATGGCAATGAATTTTAGAGCTTCGATGTAATTCCCCTGCTCCATGTGAAGATTGCTGTATCTTAGATAAATATCCATCTTCCTCGGTGTGTACTTACCTGTTTCTTCAGGGATGAAAAGATCGAGACCAGCATCGTATTCCGAGGAATATCGTCCGCCTCCGGCAGGACTGGAATAAGTTTCTTCCGCCGAATACATGCTGTTTTCATGGGTCGTTTCTCGGGGTTCGGGGGGCATTTCGCAGGCTGCTACATTTCCCACCGGTTTGATGTAATACCCTCCCGGAGTTCCCCGCATGCCACCTTGTTGAGATACATGTGTAAGAGCACTGTTGGCAGGGATATCTCCAGGGGCCGCGGGATTAACTGGAATGGTTTCCATTGTTGGTTGTGGAACCGATGTGGTCTCGGCTGGTGGAAGGGTAACATTTATTTTTTCCCCAGTATTTTGAGAGACTTGAACGGTCTCAACCGAACGTGTATGGATGGATTGGGTATTTGCATACTGATTAACCGGTATAAGTTCAGTTGAAGGTTTTGCTATGCCATTAACATATTCCGGAGGATGGTCTGATAACTGTGGTGCGCCTGCAGAACTTCGGGAACCGAGGGAAGACATCGCCTTTTGGCCAGGGGGTTTGCGTTCTAGAGGTAGAAGGGTTGTCTGAATAATATCATCGGATCGCTGTAACGGAGGACTTCGTTCCATTCCGGCCACGGCAGAAATTTGATCCGCCTCCACCCGTAATTGAGTTTCGTCAGGAGGTATTTTTGTCAATAGGTTCGATATAATATTGGACACGTCCTCGAGATCCACTGTTTCGTTATGATCTTGGACAGTTTCCGTTTTTACGTAATTCTTCTTTGATGTCTCCAGCTCATCATCTATTCTAGCCAGAATCAGGTTTAAACTGGGAAGTACCTCTTTTATAAAATGTTCCGCTGATTCAAATCCTCCTTTATCCATACAATCACGAAATCGTACAAGTAGGCCGGCATATATTTCATCCACGGCAGAACTGATATTCTTTTCTTCCTCTGGTTTCCCTGACAATTGATCACCGTTTTTCAATAACACATAGTAAACTACCAGCCCCTAAAGGAGCTGGCGTTTTGCGCGTAGTGCCGTTAATTCTAAGCAAAGTCTGTCAACGAGGTTTGACCGGATAGGCTGACAGTCTTCCTTACATTGAAGTATTCGTAGTCATCTCCTTGCCAGTGTTTACGTTGTTGCCTCTCGATGTAGAACTGTACCATATCACCCGTGACTCGGCCAACGGATTCGAAGAAATAACCGTCGCTCCAGCGAA
>JASLWR010000020.1 GCA_030740765.1 Thermoplasmatota archaeon | reverse complement strand
AGGATTATCATGGTCTCGTTATGTTCTGAACCATCGTCAAATTTATATTGGATATAAACAGAATCTACACCGATGTTTGAAACCGACCAACCAAAAAAGTCAACATTGTCAAGTATACCAATGAATCCACCAACAGTATCTGAGATTTTTTGGTGATTTCTTATAAGATCTATCCTTAATTCCTTACTTCGACGCTGAAATTTCTCATGAACGGTCTTAGATTCGAATTCCATGTCGCCATCGTCTATAATCTTACTGTTCTCATGGTCATGGTAATATATTACTGAGTAACTACCCGCAATAAGAATTAGAATTATTAAAAATACCTCAAACCGTTTCATACTCATACGCTCCTATGTAAAGTGTCACCAGGATATTTGTTATTTGAAGACCATCGATGGTCTATCATTACCTATCTATTACATAAATACATAGTCTAAAAAATATTCATGTTATTTCTTTGGTTCTAGTATTTCCCTACCAGTAAAATATATATCAAGATTCGGACATTAAAATGGAGAATTTATCTCAATATATTGACAATTTATTATAGACCTTAAAAAAAATTACTTATGGGCAAAGCAGGCTTCAATATCCCCATCAGTCAACTTAACAGATACGAAACCGTACCTCTCGAACTGTACCAGCTCACCATGGGCATCTCTTACGTGAGCCTCGACCTTTCCGGACTCACTGGTACCATCGGGCTTCAATACCGTGCATTCCAAATTCTTCTGTGGATCGCTGGGCACCCAGTGGATAATTCTTGCTCCTTTCCTTAACCAATCCAGATCATTACCGGCGTATTTTCCCGAGAAAACCCCGTCATCAATCCCTGTGACCTCAACGTTGCACAGGTCTTTCAGGCGTATTTTCACACTTCCACCGTCCACCAGGAGGCCCTTCATTTCCGCCGCGTCCTGCCGGTCAATCAGAATGCATATGGGTCCGCCGTCGCTCTCGAGAGAAGTTATTCTGTAACCGTACTCTTTTCGGTCTGGTAAGAGCGGGGCTTTACCCTCCAGGCGGTCAATTCCCAGTATCTTAAGCTTGGCAGGGTCCCTTGCGAAGAAATATCTCTTTGCCTCCTTCTCCACCAGACTTTTGTTGTACGCAAATAAATTCTCCCAGGAGAACTGCACGTCCACGGGCTTCGTTCCAACCTCTTCCCAGTACGCTCTTATGGCTTCGGGTCTTATACCGCGTCTTGCCATGGTCTTGAGGGTCCCCAGGCGCATGTCGTCCCAACCGCTGTAATCACCATTTATTATCCCATCCTTTATCGTGGAGGTCTTCAGCAGCACGTCCTTTATGGAAACCCACCCGTAATGGTGAAAGTAGGGGAGATCCCAGCCCAGGTACCTATAGATATATTTCTGCCTTATAGTGTTGTTCAGGTGGTCCTTACCCCGCAGTATGTGAGTGCATTTCATGAAATGATCGTCTATGGCCACCGAGAAATTGTACAAAGGATATACACGGTATTTCCGTCCGGTTCTGGGATGTGGAGTCTCGTTGATCCTCATTGCCACGAAGTCTCTAACCGCGGGATTCTTATGATCGAGGTCGGTCTTTACAACGAGAACCGCCATATTCATCCTGTAGGTACCGTCCAGCATTTTCTTCCATTCTTCCATCTGAACATCGGGGTGCAATTCCCTGTGGGGACAGGGCTCCCCCTGTTCCTTGAGGGCTCGCCATTGCTCCACGTCGCAAGAGCAAACGTAGGCCCAGCCCAGTTCTATCAATCTGGCGCTCCATTCCTCATATAGGTCGAACCGGTCACTCTGTATCATTGTCTCGTGATAATCTATGCCCAGCCAGTTCAAGTCATCGAGTATACTGCCGTATGCTTCGGGATCGATCTTGTCCGGGTTGGTGTCCTCTAACCGGATTATCATTTTGCCCCCGTAGCGCTTTACGTACTTGTCGTTGAGTATAATCGCTCTGGTGTGACCCAGATGAAGGGGGCCCGAGGGTCCTGGAGCAAATCGCATCACAACACCCCCCTCCGCTCCTTCCAGAGGCGGCAGTTCGTCCCTCCGCTGGTTTCGTCTGCTCTCAATATTCAGAATAGATTCGGGATCCGCTTCATCAAGCTCCCGGATCTGCTCCGGCAATGCCATTCGGTTCACTTCACCGATGATCGCCCCAACCAGGGCTGCCACCTCTTTTGCACGGCTTCGCATCTCTGGGTCGGCAGCCATGAGCTGGCCCAACACCGGTCCGACGTTCGCTTTCCCGTTGTGTTCCACAGCATTTCGCAGCACTAGATTTCTTATGATCTTGGGAAGTTCATCCATTTACCTTACCTCAAACCGTGTTCCCCTGGATCGGGCGTTCATGGCTTTCCTCAAGGTCCTCCGTCCCCTCCACTTCATACCGCTTATTCCATTTCTCCTCAAGGGCCTTCAAGCGCCGGGTGATTATTTTTTCATCCTTTTTAAATATGACCTTGGAAAGATTGTATCCGGCATTATCCGTTTCATCTAAACAGTAGGAAGCAAGCTCCTCCCAGGGGATCTTTTCTTTATTTATTATGTTAAAGGTATGGGCAAGGGTCACTGCAGGATCCTCACGATCCAATGGGAAAACCACACTTTCATCACCGGATATGACAATGTCGTTGGCAAGGGCAATGTCCTGGCCCATTCTCACTCGTCCCCTGGCATATATCATTCCGATATTGCACCTGTCCCCGACAGTAACACTGCCTTCAAGACTGATAACGGCACCGTTAACGTCACAATCACTGGCAATTGCTATATCGCCGGTAGCGATCAGGTTACCGTTCACATGTGTTTGCCGGTGTATCTCCGCCCTTCCGCAGATTATGTTTTTCCCGATCCGACCACTTCGCCCTACCTTAACCTCTCCGGGACTGCACACGTCGTTCATTACCACACAGTGCTCGCCAAGCAAAACGCTATCGAATCCCGTAGCAGAGATGGCAGACGTATAGGGACCTCCATCACCAGACCCATTTCTGAGACTCACGGTCTTTCCCATCAGATGGCCGGCTCTCGCCCCTGAACCTACCACTATGTTCCTACCGATATCGGAAAAGAAGGTCTCCCTGGAATCGGGGAGAATATCGGCTAGGCCCCTGTCGTTGGGATCTATGTTTACTTTCGCCATATCCATCTCCGGCCCCCCCGACGGGGGTCGGACGTTCATCGAGCCGTTCACCACAGGTATCGCCTCCTTTTCTTGACCATTTTCAGAAATCTATCTGTGAACAATATTCCGGAATACTTTTTCATATCGTCCGGCGCCGCCATCAGCTTCTTCGATGGGAAAAAATCCTCATCGGCTCTCACTCTCTTTGCGAGAAAATCCTCGAATTCGGCCTGGGAGGGATAGAATTTTCTAAATAACTTCTGTGATGAAGCGCACATGTCGGTGATCTTCCGAACTGTTTCCCCGTCCTCGTTCATCAGCATTGGAAGTATCACGCTGGTCTCACCCGTGCTGAGTTGAATACTCCAGAAAGGAAAATGAAATGAGAGAGGCAGGGTTTGTTCACATTTGAATTTAAGATCATCGGTGGGTTTTATTCCATGTGTCAGCTCATTTTTGTCGTTCTCAATTGCTGTGACAAGATAATTCCGTATCTTCTGAATATTTTCAAGTCGTTCCATGAAGGGAAGAATCTCCCTTTCCTCCATCTTTGAAAAAACATCTCGACTGCCAATAGCTATCTTTATAATTTCGTCTCTGAGGCCCTTCAATACGTTTAATTCTTTTTCCACATCTGCCAATTCCATTTTCTTCTCGCTTTCGATGGGACCCTTCTTTTCTTTATAAACTTTCTCAATTTTTAATATCTTTGCATCTAGATCATTGTCCAGTTCCGTTGCGCGTTTGGTGAGAAGGGCTAGCATTTTCTCATTGCGTTCGAGCTTGTCCAAAATTCGCACACATTCCAGTTCCAAGCGCTCCTTTTCCCGGTTCGTACCGTCCTTATCGGAAGTTTCAGAAATCTCAGGTCCGCGTTCCTCCATGGACCTCTCGATGTGTCGTATCTCTTTTTGCAGTCCTTCGGTCTCCAATTCCAGTTCCCGTATCTGAAAATCGATCTCGGAACTCTTTCCACCTAGTTCGTTCCGTTCATTTTCGATCTCCGCTTCCATTGCCTCTTGAAGGTCCTTTGTCTTTCCATCGTATTCTTCAGCGATCCACTCCCGTTTTCCCCTCGTCTCGTCGCCGAACTTGCGAATTATACTCTCCAATGGTGTAACGGGACCTGGATCATTTTCTCCGAGAGGTATTTCAAGCCTGTTATCATCGTTAAAAGTAATTCCCGACATCCCGGTCATCTTTGACGTCAACCGTGAAAATTCACTGTAATAACGTTTCGTGGCAGTGATGTTTGCACGAAGTCTTTCTTCGTGAAGCGAGATGGATTCGTCGATCCTCTTAATAAGGGAATTGAAATCATCCAATATTCCACGGAGACCGCAAAACTGAACGAAGAGAGGGTTCATGGAGAGGGACTTTCCCTCATCCCACCTGGCGGGTAGCGTCATCTCCCGGACCGTCCTCATGGTGTCGTCGTGTGAAATGATTATGGAATAGGGTAAAAGAGACTCCACACAGCGATAAAGGAAGCTGTTTCTGGTAGCCACCGGTACTTCATGGAATTCCTTCATTTTCGAGTTCCACAGGTCGGCACATTTCGCGAGACTAGATATTGCATTTTCCTCGTCATGTATGGAAACCGGGGCCTTGTTTATTACGCTTAATTCACTGCGGATTTCATCGAAAGGGAAAATTGAATAGTGAAAACTGTAATCGCTGACCGAGTCATGATGATCGTAGATAACAGCACTCGATTCCGTGAAAGCCAAAACATCGACCCTGTAATAATGTTTCATCAACGAAACGATCCTGTGGGGTCTGAGGGAAAACCTGACGATAAAAAGGACGAACAGTACGCCGAGGGAGAGACCAAGGGGGAACAGCATCAGAAACCAGAGGTCACATGCTGCGTAGAGACTGAATCCCACTGCAGCAAATGATAGAACACTTATTATGGATACAAGCAGCATGAGCACTGAGAGAAAACTTAATCTCTTTCGATACCGTCGGGTTGCCTTTTCAAGAGCAATATACGTTAAAATACCGTTCTCATCCTTATACGTAAACCATGCGTCCTCTCTGTATATCACCGAAGGTATCTTCGTACGAAGGAATCCCATCTCCGGAGGAGACCGAGATTTATCCCCGGTACGTTTTATTAATCCTAGTTTCTCCGCTGAAGGCGAATCCGTTGGCTCGTCAAACTGAACAACTGGTGAGCGGTCAAAGGTCGTCGAATTATGATCAATTCGAATATTTCGATCCTGTTTCGCCCTATCTCTCTGTAATGCCCCGGTTCCGACTTCGTGAGGTTCCTCTTTCCTTGTTTTCCTCATGACACTTATCACTACAGCTTTCTTTTGCCTCTTTACCGCAGGTTTGAGTACAACGGGTGGTTCCGGAGCCTTGTCTACAAGCTTATCTTCACTTGAAAAGCCAAGTCCCGACATAGAATCAGAGATTCGATTAGGGCTAATAGAAACGAAAGTTTCTATGTCGTCTACTGGCTTGGCTTGAAAGTGTGACACACCACCAGGTGTGTCTTCATTGGACCATTCCACAGGGGGACTGTCTGGCTTTCTCAGTTCCGTATTCGGAACCTTCGTTTCTTCCGGTCGATCGGTCAGTGCCAACAGGTCTTTAAAAATGACCTCACTACTGGACGTTCTCACTTTCTTAATACTCTCTTGAATATCTTTTACGGGAGAAAGTGTCACCAGCTCCTTTTCACTTTCCAGGTCTGATTCCATTTCTCTCTACCCCATACGTCTACCTCGACAGTGAATTATTAAGGCGAGGCTTTCATGCCATCATAACGCCCTCGCCATTCGTATATTTGTTCTCATATTAATTAAAATAATTGATGAAAAACCACTTTTTAGACCCTCCCACCCAAATCCCCCCAAAAAGCGGCCCAAAACTACTTTTTTGGAAAAAGCAGCCCAAAAAAAGAAAAGAAATGTGGTTTCAAGATGGCAAAAAAGATGAGGTTTCATACTTTATAAACAATGAAAAAACATTAACCTCCCGGACGAAAATGGGTATTCTTCAAGCAAATGTGTCTTCACCATCTGTCCAGGGTTGCCTGCCCCCCGATCAAATGCTCCTCCCTCACTCCGAAAATATCCCTTCGTTCTCCGATACTGAGCCGACCGTAGGTCCCGTCGTAACCCATTGGAGAAAAGTTGAAATCCCCTTTCTTGATCATCAGGATGTTACTGAGAAGGCTTTCCTCAACGTTCCCGATCAATCGTTTCTCGATTTCAGCTTCGTTCATGAACCACATGGCGCATTCGTTACCCAAGTATTCGATCATGTTGTGGTAGGTCCCTATTACGCGTTTCGAGGTAGATGATCTTATACCAAGGGTGTAGGCGATGATCTCCACCAATGGAACCATGTGAACGAAATCGGGACTGTTCTTCGGACGATATCCCCAGTCCCGGTCATCACCCCCCTGAGCTTCTTTCAATATCTGACTCCTTTCCAGCACACCAATTGTCAGCTGTTTTTTGCAAATTGGACATTTCCCACCACCGGGCGTGAAACTCGGGGAATACATGCAATATCGGTCACCATGGCCTTTCTTTCCCTTTCGATGGCCTGTAAGAAAATATCGTCCCTCCGTTGGATTGAACTCTGCCGTGCAGCAAACATGATTATCTCTTATAGCATGGATAATACTGGGGAAATCGTTCTTTCTGACGTTAAGGGTCGTGAACTCTCGCCCCATCCGATGAAGCTGGGCTGAATGGGCATCGGAATTCGAAATAAGAGTGAAATCATCCAGTTCCGGAATCTGGCCCAGAATCGTTGGATCTGCACTGAGACCGGTCTCAACTGAATTGATAATATCTATCCCTTCACCATAGAACTGTTTCATGGACGTTACTGGGTTCTTTGAACCATAAACGCCATCCGGGGTCATAACATGGGCGGGGATTGACTCGATAAGAGGGTCTATCTCGTGAATGTTGTATAATCTTCTCGTTAGGTCCTCTTTGCCAGTGCATTTTATAAAAGGGCGACCGATATTGAGCTTTACATCCCATTTATTCATCAATTCCCGACATAGATCCACGCTCTCGAATGAAGGAAAAAGGAGAACGTGATGGACCATTTTTCTCCCTTCCCCCACGGGCGAAGTGAATATTATCTCGGTCTGAAGTACGAAACGGACGTTTGCCTCCGGAGCAGTGGCAAAAAGCCCAGACCCTTCTTCGGCAAAACTGCTTTTTAACGTATTTAACCATTGCTTCTGCAGAACGTCTCCCGTACCAACTATGTCAATCCCTTTCAGAGGCATGGTCTTCTCGATATCGACCAAAGAGATATTACCCACTCCGCCGGCATATCCGGAATGACAATGCAGATCACAGTTCATTTTCATTTCCCATCACCATTATTCTACCAATCGTGTAATGTTATCGCGGTTATTTATTGTCTTTCAGCGTTATTTTCGCCTGAGAAAGACGTCCTTCCTATCTTTTTACCACTTAATCGTAGATTAAATTAAATATAATAAGTTATTTTTAGTTCCAGTTTAGTGCTGTTCATTATACTTGTCATTTATTAATAATCAGTAAATATTTAGATGTGTTTGTTATGGGCGATGAAAAGGAGAAGACGGATACGAAGGGAGATACGGGCGACCGAGTAAAGCAGGCCATCGATGAAATCGGAAAAGAATTGGAGGATTTAGAAGGGATGGGGCTCGACGTTGGAGATGCAAAGGCCTTTGTGAAACATGCAACGCTTGCACTGGATGGAAAGAATCTGAAAAAAGCGGTTCTTCTCACAGTACAGGCAAAAAAATTCATGGCCATTGCAAAAAAAGCGTTCGAGACTAACTTAGTAGTCGAACCGGAAGAAGAAAGCCGTGAATCGGAGCCGCCGGAATTAATTGAAAAGACGAAAGATAAGGAAAGCACTGATACCGCCGCACCAGAGGTAGAACCCAGTAATTCCATACCTGCAAATATAATAGAATTGAACCGGAAGGTTAGAGAGGTTATCGGTGAAAAGAAAGTTAAAGGAATCGAGATCTCAGAGGCAGAGGGTCTATTTGAGCTTGCTCAAAAGGAGATAAGATTAAAGGAATTCAAGTATCTTGAAGAACATCTTAACAAGGCACTGGAGATTGCCCTTCGATTGGAAACGCAGTACAATGAAAGAAGAACATTTGAACTGAACCGGGATTGCAATGAGGTTCAAGTCAAGGTGGACGAGATATCAGGATTGGGTGGAGACCCTGGCGAGATCATCCTGCTTTTGGACGAAATAAAGGTAAAAATCGAAAATTTGGATTTCGATGGGGCAAAGCTATTGCTGCAGAAGGGAACAGACAAGGTAGAAGATGTTATGAAGACTACCCTGATCGGCATTTACAAGAACAAAATAATGGCTGTGAAAAATGAGCTGGATGGATTAAAGAATGAAGCTTCCAGAGATTTCCCGGGACTCTCGGCCATCATTCGTTCCGGAATCTTAGCGCTCAAAGAAGGACGGTTTGATGAGATAGACGTTATTATCGAAGAGTTTCACAAGGTCAAGATTGATGACAAGAAACTCTATCTATCGGAAACTCTCATCGATAAAATTAAACTTCTGGACAAGGACATTGAGATAATAACAGAACTTGGAATCGAGAAGGGGAACGCAGACGAATTGATGTTCTCTGCGAGAGAAGGACTCATGAAAGAACGATTCGAAGAAGTTTCAAACACTCTAACGAACCTTAAGGAATTGTTGGAAAACATCAAAACGGTAAAAACGAAAGAGTTAACCGAGAATATTGTTACCGAAATTGAAAACCTCTTTGAAGACCTCAGGGAAAAAGCGGTTGACATATCCGAGGCAGAAGGGATAATGGAGAAAGCCTCCGCGCAGAAGGAGAAAGAAGATTTTATTGAAAGTTACAGATATTGCAAGCATGCAAAGAAGATGCTGGTGGAAGCTAGAGACAGTTTTCTCGATAGAAATCTGAACATCCGTTTGGAAGATATGAAAGGATTCGCGGAAGAGATTCAGGATATCGAATACATCACTACGGAAACAAAAGACGAGTTTCGGATGAAACTGGAAGAGATCGGGTCTCTTTTCGGAAATGAACAATTTCTGGAGGCTTCTATAAAATTGCCATCTCTGGTAGAAATAGAATCCGAAATGAAGAAAAAGATCGATAATCATAACAGGACCTCGGAACAAAAGGAACAAGTAGAAGAGCTTAAGGCTACATCCAAAGAACTGGATATCGATATTTCAGAAGAAGAAACACAAGTTTCTCAGGCCGAGGAGCTGATCGAAGGTTCAAGATTCGGTGATGCCATCGCTCCTCTGGATAATATTATCACAAGCCTTAGAGTAAAGATCGATAAAAAGTACTACGAGATCGCTTCTTCGAGATTCGAGACTGCCGTTAATGGATTAAAGGCCAACAAGGAAATTATTGACGATCCGGAAAGGGTCAAGGAAGAGATCACAAAAGCAAAGGAACTAATCGATAAAGGCGATCATGTAGAGAGTATTGAACTATCAGATAAGATCATCAGGGATATCGATTTCTTCAAGGAAAAAAATATTTCTGCCGTTATGGCAGAGCTGTTCGATAATTCACAAAAACTTATCGATGGAAACAAAGGTCTGGGAATCGAGGTGACAGTCGAAGAATCTCTTCTGTACCGCGCCAAACATGCTTTTGAAAATAGAAATGTTGAATCCTCAAAGGGATTAATAAAAGAAGCACGTGACCTGATGTTCGGTGGTCGAATCGAACATTTTGAAGGAATAAATTCATCCATGGGTGAACTTGGACTAGCTACGGATGAAACAACCAAACATATAAGCAGCCTGAAAGGGTTGGGTGATGCTGGGGACACTGCCGGGTTCTCGGAAATGTCTGAAAAATTTTTGGAGATTGTAAACCATACCGAGGCTGGTGAAGCAAAGGTTTTGGCCAAGGAACTTATCACTAGGACAAAGGGTAAGTTAACAAAACTTGGAGGACTGCCCCTTGATCTGGAAGAGGAAAAATCAATGTTCAAGGATGGAATCCGGGCAATAAAGGCGCAGAAGTATCTCGCGGGATGTCGATTGGTTCTCGGAACGGAACTAAAGCTTCTGGATACGGAAAAGAACTACTTCAGTGATCTGTCTAACAGTACCATGACCGAATTGAACTTGTTGATAGTCGAGGCCGAGGAACTCGGTTTGAATGTTTCCTCCATTAACGAGACCGTTGAAAGGAGCCGAGCCCTAGTGGAAGAAGACCGGTTCGAAGAAGCTTCCGGCTTTGCCGCAGAAGCTAGATCCGCACTGGAAGAAATGGTCAATGGTGAGCTGATTAAAACCATCGAGATGGAAATGCCAGCATTCGAGAAAACGGCTGAACAGGCCAAAGAACTCGGTATCGACTTCTCCGTGGAAACAAACACAATATCATCCAATAACGATCTAAAGGCCGAGGGAAATTTCAGAGAAGCATTGAAAGGCATAAAGGAAACTCACAGGAGACTTGAAGAAAAAGTACTTGAGAGAAGGAAGGAAATAAAAATCAAGGAAATCGAAGCGGCGGAACAAATACTAGAAAATATTGAAAAAGATGAGCTCCATAATGAGCTGAAATTCTATCTTGAGATGGCAGTAAAAGCTCTCGATTATAATGATATTCTTTCCGGTGAGGCGTCCCTAGAAGAATATAAGCGAAAAAACGAAAAAAGATTGAACGTCCTAAAGGCAGAAGAACTCTCCGAGCGGCTCTCGGAGAAGAAAGGGGAAATTGCGTCCTTGAGAGAAATTGACATCGATCTCAATGGAGCAGACGATCACCTGGCTCTGGCTGCCGACTCACTTTCAAGATACGATTTTACTAGCTTCGAGGAGGCGTTCAATTCCCTTAGCTCTTTACTGAAAGAGGCAAGGTCTGTTAAAGCACGAGAAAGAGCAAGAGTTTTGGTAGGTGAAGCAAAGCAGCTTCTTGGACAGTACAAAGATTTGGACATTTCTCTGGACAATGAAAAAGAAATGTTCAAACAGGCGGTTCTACTTATTAAAGGGGAAGAGTACGTGAAAGGTTGCCAGATGACTGCTGAGATCAAGGAGTTACTTATCAAGGCCAAACCTGAATATCTTAAAGGATTGCTGGACAATATCCACGATATTGTGAATGAAAACTCCAATATGGGGGCAGAGGTATTCCGATCCGAAGCTATATTGTACAAGGCGATGTACCTTTTTAATGAAGAAAGATACGACGAGATTCTGGAACTGGCCACCGAGGCTGAGAGCATTGCCATGCAAGCTCGGAAAGATTATTATGGTTCCAACACTTCACCTTTCCTCTCCGAAGCAAGGGATCTTTTAATTGAGGCAAGGGCGTGTGATATAGACACATCGGAAATCGAGAACATGGTATCCAAATCTGAAGCCCATTTCAATAATAACGAGTTTGAGGAGGGTAATACTCTGGCCTTCGAGGCCAGAAAGAAGATACGCGATATTATCCATTCAAGGATACCGGACATTGTCAATGCCGAATCCGAAGCATTACGAAAAACAATTGAAGAGGCGGAGGGTATGGAGGTTGATGTTACCGAATACAAGGAATTATTCGGAAGGATCGAGGGTTTGATGGCGGATGAGAAATTCCCCGAAGCAAAAGAAGAGATGAAAGGAATTAAAGAAAAGGTTATCGAGAGGATAACTAACTATAAGAAAGAGAATTGTTCATCAAAAATCGAAGAAGCCAGGAAAGAATTGGCTACCCTACAGGAGGAAACCGGCAAGGAGCAATCGGACCTCGTAGGGCTCATCGACTCAGCCGCTGAGGCTTTGAACACTGAAGATTTTGAGGCCGTAGAATCCACACTCGATAATTTCCTCAAGGAAAAGGACGAAGCATACCGTCGGCACCAGGAGGAAAAATATCAAGAGGAGATCAACCAACTTGAAACGATAATCACGGAGATGAATAACCTCGGACTAGAGGTACCTACGGAGATATTGAGTAATTTAGAGGCTTTGAAACAAAAAGAGGCTTAGATCATGGATGATGAAGAAGTGAAATCACCACCCGTAACGGATCCCACGAATGAGGTTTTAGCACCCCCCATGGATACAGATAAAGAGTCTCCAAGCGAAGCTGGGGCCGACGGGGGGCCTGAGCCCGTAACAGAAAAAAATCCCGAACAAGAATTTAAAAACGCTGAGAATGGAATCTCAAGGATCAAGAGCGCTCTGGCTGAAGCGGCAAAAGGAGACCAGATGAAAACCGTTGCGAGAGAGATGATCAACACCACAAAATCCATTTTCACGCGTTTGAAAGATTTTGGATTGGAGCTTCCAAAGGAAAGGGAGACCTTCAAACAGGCAGTCATCGCAATTAAGAACAAAAAATACATAAAAGGCTGCCAGCTGACCCTAAAGACAAAGACGATGCTGGAGAAGTCTCAGAGGGATTACATTAACAAATCACTTTCCCGACCCAGGAATTTTCTCAGTAATATTCAAGTTTGTAATATATTTACCGGAGAGAAAAAATCGGAGATGGCCGAAGAATTAAACTATATAGAATCGCTCTATGCTGGCCACGAATTCAAGAAGGCCATAATGAAACTCAACGAATACACTGTAAAAGAGACTGCGATAAAGCTTAACCTACAAAAGAAAGAGGATTTCATTGTTTTCCGTGAAAAGGTAAACGACCTGGTAAAAACAGCAAATGATGGCTCCATTGACATCTCCGATGAACTGGAAAAGCTGGGAAAGTCAGACAATTTATTGGAAGACCGAATGGTTGAGGAAGCTCTTTCCCTGCTGGAAGAAACCGGGAAAAACATTGAGGATAAAATTGAGCAAAAGATGATAGAAGACGCCCGAACCGGGATCGAAAAAGGAACCGCACTGATGGAAGCGAATCAAGATAATATCGATCTTTCCGACATTGGTGCAAGGTTGGAGAATGCAAAATCCGAATTCGAGGCCGGTGAATACAATAACTCCTACGAGATATCCTGCGACATTATCCGAATAATAGAAGAAGCAAGGGGTAACAAGCAGATTAAGGAACTCAGCAATCTCCTGATGAACATCGAAAAATCATTGATCGAGAATGAGGAAATGGGTGCCTACACTCTAAAATCCGAGGCATATCTCTATAAGGCAAAATACGTCTTTGAGAAAAACGAATACGCCGATGCCTACCGTCTAGCTACTGAAGCTGAAAAAGCTGTCAAGGACGCCCGGGGGGATTTTTACGTGAAGAACGTCAAATCCCTTCTCGAAGAGGGCAGTGAACTTATGAGGGAAGCCGCCGACCTTGATATCGAGATTTCCAAATTCAATAAAGTCTTTGGGATCGTTAGTGAACTCCAGAGTGGTGGCGAAATGGAGAAAGCCAACAATACGGCCACGGAAGCAATGGGAAAGCTGACCGAAACGATATACGGTAAACTCCAGGACATAATCGCATTGAAGTTCCCCACCATACAGAAGGAAATGGATGAGGCGAAGGCAATAGGAGCGGATATAACCGAAGAGATTGAAGAATTCCTGAAGATCGAATTATTGAATAAAGAAGGTAAATATCGAAAAGTTATAAACGATGTCGAGGACCTGAAACAGTCGGTGGACATAAAGATATCTTTGCGGCGCAAGGAGATGTACATGGAAAAGATCGAGAAAGCCAGGGAAGAGGTCTCCGAAGTTTCTGCCAAAACGGAAAAGGAGTACCCGGATCTGGCTGAATACATCGATTCCGGAATTACCGCGCTGGAATCAAAGGACTACGAGGCTCTGGATGAAATACTCGAAAGTTTTGCGAAATCGAAAGAGGAACATTTGAACGATTACCGCAGGGATCAGTACCGAACGGAGATCATGCAATTGGAAGAAATGATGACCGAGATGAAAGCCCTTGGAATCGATCTTCCAAGTGACCTGGTGGCAAATCTGGAAGAACTCAAGAAAAAGGAGGAATAAATCATGGGGGATGAAGAATTGGAGAACACGAAACGGCTCAATGAAAAAGAGGCGAGCGGACCCGAAGAAATTGGGAACGCTCCACCGCCGACAGCACCTACTACCGAACCGGTCCAAGAGCCTCTGCAGGATGAACCTGTTGAGCTCTCACCGGTGGAAACACCGATAACACAAACAACACAAGAACTTCCGGACGAAACATCGAGTTCAGAGACGGAAGAGTTAACGCCGGTCGAAACCAACACTACAGAAGCCGAGGTGCCCAATGGGGAAGATGAAGCTCCTTCCATTACACCGGAATTAACGCCAGTGGAGACCATTGTTAGAGAAGCTGTTCAAGAGCCTGCGGTAGAAAGCGAGACCCCAACAGCTGAGCCGGAACCCACAACGCAGGACGAACCAGCTGAAACTGAAACCGTTCAAGAGCCTGCGGTAGAAAGCGAGATCCCAACAGCTGAGTCGGAATCCGCAACACAGGCGGAACCAGCTCCAACTGAAACCATTCAAGAGCCTGCGGTAGAAAGCGAAACCCCATCGGCTGAGCCAGAACCCACGACACAGGACGAACCAGCTGAAACTGAAACCGTTCAAGAGCCCGGGGGGGAAAGTGAGGCTCCACCGGGATCGGAATCCCCCGAAACCCTAAAACCGGATGAGCCTGAAGTGGTACCCGAAGCCAAACCGGCAGCGAAGATCACGAACCTTTCTATGATCCGGGCGGCATTGGCTGCGGCGGCAAAAGGAGAACGGATGAAGAATATCGCGAAAGACCTGATAACCACCACGAGAACCCTTTTCGGAAGGGTGAAGGGATACGGTCTGGAACTCGATGAGGAGAAGGAAATATTCAAGGAAGCCATACTGGCCATAAAATCTGAGGAATATATCAGAGGTGCCCAGTTGACCAATAATGTCAAGAAAATGCTTGAGACCGCAGAAGAAAAATTCTTCTTCGAAAATGCTTCACTTTCGCTGTCAGGTGTCGGGGACCTGATTAATCAGGCACGGGATGTGGGGATCGACGTCAGCATACTGGAAGATCCTTTCAACAAGTACAAGACAAATCTTGAGAAAAAAGAATTCGAAAAGATAGAGGATTTCGTAACAGGAGTCAAAGAATTCTCCGAACAGGCTGCTTCGGTACTGAACCCTCAAATAAAAAACAGATTGGCCGAGGTCATCACCAACGAACTGTCCACCCTTCCTGCAATAATGGAAAGGGCAAGTTCTCTCGACGCAGATATCTCAGAAGAGGTTAGCGGTCTCAAAGCAGTGGAGGCACTTCGAAAAGAAGAGCGTAGAAAGGAGGCATACAAAAACCTAATGGAACTGAAAACCTCTCTTGCAACCAAAATAAACCAACGACTAAAGGAAAAATTCAGCCAGCAACTGGAAGATGCCGGGAGTTCATTGGACTCCCTCAAAACCTTGACTGGAAAGGAATTTGCGGAACTTCACGAACAACTTGAAAACATAAAGCAGTTGCTGGATGAGAATAATTTCGAATCCATAGAATCACTTATCGGGGAGTTTTCCCTGGGAGCCGAGAACGAGCGAAACTCTTTCCTTTTCGAAAAATATTCGCTTCAAGCCAACGAAATGGAAGCGGATATCACTGTCATCAAGAAGATCGGTATAGTGATTGACTCTGGCGAGGAACTGCTGGCAAATATCAACGAGAACATAGTGGCCAATGATTTCGATAAAGTGGAGGAATTCATACCACGCTTGAGTGAGTTGATCGTTAACGCAAAGAGCGTAGAAGCAAGAAGGCTTGCAAGCAAGCTTTTGGGCTCCACAAAGGAACTCTATAATACGCTAAACAGTGCCGGGGTAGAGCTCGGCCCGGCGAAAGATACATTTAAACAGGGAATACTTTCCATCAAATCACAGGATTTCGTCATGGGTTGCCAAACACTTCTGGGCACAAAGGAGACCTTAGAGGAGATCAATAAAAAATATCTCAGTGAAGTTCTAGCCACGGATATCGACACGGCATTACAATTCTACGCGGGATTTGAGAAGATAGATTATTTTGCCGATTCTCACAAGGAAGAGGTCCGAAAAATTTTGGAAGATGCAAAAGCGCTTCTTGAGGAGGGTAATCTCCAGGATGCCCAGAACAAGATGAACGCTTTCGATGAGATGAAAGAGGAGATAAAAGGTCAGAGCGAGAAATTCGAGGAAGCCCGGGCGTTCTCTGAAAAGACTAACGTATTAAAGCAATCCGCAATCGAGCTTGAGGTTGATATCGAAAGCGAGGAAGCGCTCTTGAACGAGGCATCTGAACGAATGACCGATTATATGTTCGAGGAAGCGATTGTAGTATTCCGGGAAATTGAAACACAGTTTAATTCCAAGATCGATGCAAAACGCCAAGAGAACGCAATGTCTGAGCTTGAGAAGGCAAAAAGCGTCTACGAACCCTTCAAGGAACAATATCCCGATCCCGCCTCCATAGAAGCTCTCTTTGCAACAGCCGGGGAACTCATTGCCAAGAGCGAATATGATCGATCCGTGGAGACATCCCAAGAGATCATTCTCATGGTGGAAGGTGGACAAAGGGATAAACTGGTCAATGAGATAAAACATATATTCTCGGATTTCCTGGAAGTCATCGAGGAATGCGAGGAACTCGGAGTGGAAGTTCTGCGTCCCCAGGCGCTTTTATTCAAAGCAAAGACATCTTTCGAAAGAGAGAATTTTATCAAGTCTAAGGAACAGGGCCTGAAAGCCATGGAAATGGCTCTTGAGAAGAAGAAGGAATTCCTGAAGGAAAAAGCCTCGGTTTCCGCTGCCGAATTAACGGAAATGCTGAATGAAGCAGTCCGATTGGAGATCGAGCACGGAGCGGTAATAGAAATGCAGACTGAAAGTCTCGGATTTTTCGAGGACGAAGAGTTTGTGAAGGCCCGTGAATTCTCCGAGAATGCAAAGATACCGCTGAAGGAGCTGCTGGACGCAAAATTGAAAGAGATAATCAAGGAGGAGATTACGTTCCTGCGAACCAGCATGGGTGAGGCGAAGAATCTCTCCATTGATATACAGCCCGAAAAGGAGGCCATCGGTTCAGCCTCGACATTGAAAGATGAAGGGAAATTTTACGATGCTATCAATTCTTTGAGAGCCATCAGAGAAACGATTAGCGCCAAGATTACGGGGGATTTCAAGAATAATGCAACCGACCGGAGGGACGAAGCAGCGAAGAAACTCGAAACAATGGAGGAAGAGGGGTGTAACATAATGGAGGCAAGAAGCCTTTTAGGGGAAGCGGCTGCTTTGATAGAGGTGGCCAAATACCGGGAGTCCCTGGAACTTATCGAAAGAGCTTCCGAGACCGCGGACCAGCTATGGGAAGGCTTCCGCCAGTTGAAATGCCAAGATTTGCTTAAGCAAATGGCTGATTTCCTGTCCGAGATAGTGGAAGTTACCGGAGGAAAGGTTGACCTTGCAGGCTCCAACGAGCTCCTGAACTCTGCTATTGAAAAATTGAAGGTAAAGGATTTCGATTCGGTGGAGACACTTGTAGGTGAAGCAAATTCCCAGGCCGATCGCTTGTACTATCACTATGTCATTGATTCTCTACTGGCCACCCACGATTTCCTTCTAGAGGTGAAGAACCTGGGTGCCAACGTATCCCGAGCTCAGGAAATGTTTACGAAAGCAAAAGCATCGCTCGAGAAGAAGGAGTACCCTCTGGCAATTGAGCATTCCAATGAAGCCCAAGAGATAACAAAAGAGTCAAGGATCACCTATATGAAGGACGTGACGGAAAAGAACCAGAAGGTTGCCTCGGCATTGGCAGACAAACTGAAGGTGAAGGGCAAGGACGTGACGGAATTAGAGGAGGTTCTCGCGAAAGTTGCACAGAATGTTGAAGAGGAGGATGTAACATCGGCCTTCGAACTTGCAAAGGAGGCAAAGGTGATCGCAGCCAGGTTCAGGGACGATTTCAAGAAGGGTACCGTTGGAATCATTCTGGAAGAATGTGATAAATATTTGAAGGACCTGGAAGAATTCGGAGTGGATGCCAGCGATATTGTTGCTAAGCTACAGCCTGTGGAAACATTGATTACAAAGAAAAAATTCCCTGAAGCTCAATACATTACAAAAGAAGCAAAGGAAATATTGAAAGAACGCTATACCAAGCATTATCATAGCCTGCTGACTGAAAAGCTGAAAGCAACTGGAGAATACCTCGAAGAAATATCTGACAAGGTGGATGTCACCAGACCGCGGTTAACACTTAAAGAGGCAAGCGAGGCCCTTAAGGAGAATAATTTCAAAAAATGTGAGGAACTGAACAAAAGCGCCAAGGCAATGGGCGATAAATCAAAACATGCTGCTCTGGTCATCGAAGCAGCGAACGTGCTGGCATACGCGGGAGATATAATTAGAGACGGTCTCCGAGATGGTATGGATGTCAGTGATATGAACGCTACAATGATGGATGCTTCGGAGGCATTCGAAGACCGGGAGTATCAGATGGTTATCGATATATGTGCAACCATTGGCGCGAATGTGGATAGATTCAAGGTAGACAAGCTCTCGAATATTGCCAAGGTGGCCGTGAGGGCCGCGAAAACGGTCATTGAAGCTGCAAAGGCCATGAAAGCGGATGTTAAGGAACCCACAGTTCAGTACAAGTCAGCCATGCAGGCATACAAGGAAGGGAAATATCAGAACAGCCTTGATTTTGCTGAAGAAGCCCAATTGACTGCAATTCAAAAGAAGGATTTACGAGCCGCCACAGCGGTGGCGGACAACGTTAGGACAAAACTGGATGAGCTTAGTGGTAATGGTTTGGATATCTCAGAAGCCGAGGAAATATTTGGTACGGTAGAAGAGGCGATGGCCAGCAAGGATTACGACAAGGTCAGGGAGATCGCAAGGGATAGTATACGGAAGGCTTTGGCCGTTTCCAAGTTCGATAAGATTTCGAACGGTATCGAACGCAGTCTGGAATATGTGGCCTTCGCTCTCGATAACGAGGTATTCGTGAAAGATTATTTCCAGCAACCCCTTGAAGAGGAGGAAGAAGAACTGATTCCAGAGGGAAAATGTCCGAAATGCGGCCAGGACGTACCGGAAAAGGCAATGTTCTGCCTCTGGTGCGGAAACAAGCTCGGGTGACCATCCCAATATCGCAGCGATCGAAACGAATTTATTTACAGTATCACCCGACAGGGTCCAAGCTGAAAATACAGTGGCACTAATGGATTGTGGTCTTTTGTACATTTTAAGTTCTGTGACTACGAATTCAATGGATATTGCATCCTTCCTACCGCTACTAGACATGCATGCCGGGGAAGAGGGTCTATATGCTCAATGTTTAATTAGGGGATCGGTCCTCGGTAAGAGACATCTCGATACTGCTTTTGTAAATGCCGTTAAAAATTTTGCATACGGCACAAATTATGCACGAACCTTCACATTGGAAGTCCTTGTGATGCTTTCCGGCCAAAGACAGATAAAGGAAGCTTTAGAGCATTTTGGGCTTACAGATGAGAAAAGTTTTCTGCTTTTCCTGACACCACGAGACGGGGTGGAAGGATTGATTAGAGATTTTTCCTTAGAGAACTTGATCACGTTCAAAAAAAAATTCGACATAAAATTTGGAGAATCCTTATCGGTGGGCCGGGAAAGACTACTGAGAGTACTTGGTCTGACTGAAGAACCCATCATAACCGGGAAGGTTCAGAAGAATTGCCCAGATTTATTTCCCGATGAACAGATGCTGTATAAACTGCTGGCTCTGGCAGGTATCGAAATCTCCGATAAGGAAAGTGCAGATCCGAAAAAGATAGAAAAAATGGTATGCGAAAAGATTAATTTGATCCCATGCAAGTAATTATTATTAATTCGGTTGTTTCAACTCTCTTGCATACCAGTAATAATTAAAACTGATTAATGTCTTATTTTATTTATATCTTCCACCGTTACCCATTGACGGTGTTTATATTTCGGTGATACCGTGAACGGAGACATTTCCTGAAGGTTTTTCAGCCATATGATGGTGAGATACTTTCTGTAAATATCACGTTCTAGCATTATTTTCGTTGGCGAAATATCTTCTGAGTGCTCAGTAATGATCTGTTTCGCCATCTCGGGATTCAAATCCTTGAAGTTTTCGACCTTTTCAACCTCGGCCTTTGCAATGGTAATGCCATCCCTCGTGGTCATGTAAAGTGTATCGTCCTCACCAATACTCTCGTAAGGAGGTTCCATTTTTTTAAGAAAATGTACGGCAGCCTTCCTGCTACCTGTGACCATCTTACTTAAAGGATTTCTATTGTATTCGGCTACATGGTCCATAAATTCCACCAAGTCCCCAGAAGGGCTTTGGATTATTTAAAAGTAATTGAATAATAGTTTTTAGCCGATGATATATGCAACCTATAAATCATATTTATTAGTATACATTAATCTTGGTGACCAATATTACTTCCGACCAGACAATTGTTCCAAATACTCACGGTTTCTACCAAATCAATACTATTACGATCTACATGATCGACAAAGGCGAATTGTCATTTCACTAAATGATATATTTTTTGTATATATATCGCCATTCTTTATATATAATGTTACAGATTATATATTGAATTGAAAAACCATTATTCCGATAATAAATAGAACATCAAGGAAGGTGTAATATGTCACAGAGTATAACAAGGAAAAGCATATCGTTTCTTGCATTGATTATCCTTATAACAGCCGCAATTACTTCACTTATGCCTGTTTGGGGCTCGGCCACGAGAGATGAGGGGAGCTATTTGACAGTATTCGTTTTCGACGGGCATGGAAACATACCTCTTGCGGATGCAAAAGTTGCCGTGGGAAATACTAATGAGAACGGTACCATAGTATGGCAACAAGAGGGTCTAACTGATATGAACGGTTCGATCCGGTTCCGGATACGACCTACAATGCTGGTTGTAGGCATATGGAAAAGAGGCTACGAAGAAATGAAACAGAGAGTGAATGCCACCGGCGGTGAACCAAATTATCGGATCAGCGCTTCACTGGTCCCGGTACAAGAACCGGTAAAGGAGGTTGTCGTTTCGATCTGGCCAATGTCGATAAATGGTGATTTGATACGAGCAGAGGCGGAAATGATAAACACGGAAACCGGGGAGGGATATAAGGGTCACGCTCCACCAGGCGAACCAATAATTATTACCGTTCCCCAGGGGACATATGAAATTAAAGTGCATGCGGAAGGCTTTGAGCCCGGCCACATGCCAATAGACCTTTTGGATATGGAGACTTTCGAAATCAAGTTCGAATTGATACCTATCGAGCCTCATCACGAAATGGTGCATTTAAAATTCGTTCTACTTTCTCCGAGATCCGATGCAAGGGTCTTCGACGGACATATCAAGATGGTGAATCATGAAACGGGTGAGGTGTTTACGGCAGAAACAGAAAAGGACAATGTAGCCGAGCTCAAGGTGCCGTGGGGAAAATATACAATATTCGCATGGGCCCCCGAGCATGGGAAGGCAGAAGGATTTTTCGAGCTCTTCGATCACCAGGAGTTCAAAATAGAGATGGTCCTTGCTGGAGAAGATCAACCCCAGGACGGTTTCGGTAGAATCGAGGGAAAGGTTATCAATGGGCTTAGTAACAAGCCGTTGTCCGATGTCGTCGTTCACCTTAAATCGGGGGGAAAAGAACACGATGCTCCGAACAATGTAGAATTCGAATCGAAAGCCGTCACCAACGAGGATGGGTTCTTTGAATTCGAGGAAGTACCCTGCGGTTTGAGTTTTCTCCATGCCTTTGTCGAAGGATTCCACGAAATGCCCCAAGAGGTCCATGTGGAAATGGATGAGACCGCATTTGTAGAATTTTTCTTGAAACCACTTGAACAGCATGTCGAACCCAAGATGGTATTGGTCACTGGCAACGTCATTGGCGCGGTTGACGGCGAGGCGGTACCAGGGGTGGAAGTAAGGTTTTTCCGTGGCGAAGGGATGGAAAGACCGAAACCCGAGCGTGACCAACAGCCGTTCATCGTATTCGAGTACATTGACAAGAACAGCGATGAAAACCCGGAGATAATGCTTTTAAAAGCCGACTTTAACGGGGATGGTCGTATCGATCTCCATTATGTCTATATCGACCGCAACAGCGACGGCAATCCGGAATCCATTACCATTAGAGCTTCTTTTGTGCCATGGGATTTCCATATGGGGCTACCCGGCATGGAAAGATATCTAGATATGATGGGCATGGGCTGGAACGAAGAGGAATGGGAGGATGAAGATTGGGAGAATGAGGAATGGCCTGATGAGAATTGGGAAGACGAGGAATGGGAAGATCCTGATGATGATCCCCGAAGAGGGGACGATAAATCAACGGATGATGAGAACCGAGAAAAGGAGGAACAGGAAAAGGAACAAAAGGAGAAGGAAGGAAAGGAAAAGGAGCAACGGGAAAAGGAGGAGCAGGAAAAGGAACAAAGGGAGAAGGAAGGAAAGGAAAAGGAGAGACGGGAAAAGGAAAAACGAGAGAATAAAGAGGATATGCCACGCAATAGAGATTTCAAAGTCGTCACCGATAGAGAGGGGAACTTCGAATTAAAGATTCCCGCTGGCGAGTATACAGTGCTTGTGGAGGCGGAAGGTTATCTACCCTACAAAGAAAATTTCAAAATATTTCCGGTAATGGATAAGAACGGCCCAAGGGACGGAGACGCAGCTCCTGAAACCCACATCGAGATCAAATTGATGAGCGAAAATTTCGATCCCAACTTCATGGTACTATCGGAGGAAGGTGAATTCGTGGACCCTGGCAGCAATGATAAAGCCATCGAGATGGAGATACGGGAATTCATGGATGACGACAGTTACGAACTGGACATGGAACCTTTCCGAGAAATCGTTAACTCGGTCCCCGGGGAAGATGGAGAGAATGGAGAAGAGGGAGAAGACCAGGAAGGCGAAGCCAATCTTGACAACTATCAGGTAAGCGGGAACGGCATCGCGAGTTTCGTTGCTGTCGGAATTACAATTTTAGTGATAATCATCTTGTTTATATTCATAGTGGTGGCAAAGAAACGGAAACATTCCAGTGAGGATTCTCCAGATGCAGGGTCACAGAGCAAAGGTGAGGAAGGAAACGAGGAGAAAGAGCATGTGGCCGAAGTTCAGCGGAAAGTAAGAGCCATCAGACTGAAAAGAAAGACAAGATCGGTAAGAAGACAATAAGAATGAGTAAGTTTGGTTAGCCAGCTGAATGAGAGAGAAGAATCGGTATAAACCGGACCATCTCTCTCCCCTTATTTTAAATAAAAGTAGAAATTCTATTCCGTCAACGCCTTTTTCTTTTCATAGAATTCATCGATAGAGAGCTCGCGGTTGACCAACTGTTTCTTCAACTGCATCAACAGATTATCGGTGGTCAGCTCTTCAACCTTTGACTCTATCTCCTTTGTACCGCTCTCAATACTATCCTTTACGTTTTCTATTAGGGCCTCTTCGTCAACCTGATCGATGAATTCCTTGTAATCATAGGAACATGAGGGACATTCACCTACACGGATACCGCAGGACGCATGATATATTTTTCCGCAAGAGCATTGAATGACCTTGAGTCCGGTTTTTACCACGCCTAAACAGATCCTGCACTGAACTGACTGGTCCACAACCACAATTGCTGCCGAGACCGGTGCAGCATAATCCTCAGGTGAAGATACGCTCACCACCGCAGGTGGACCAGGCGGCGCAACCGGCGGAAAATCCGGAGTCACGACTTTGTTCGGTAGGCCTTCCTCGGTCGGCATATCTGATGGTATAGATTGAGGTTCTGACACAGCAGCCGGTATTTCCGGGGGGGCATCAACTGGTACTTCGGGAGATAGGGGTCCTGTATCCTCATCGAGCATTCCTGGTGGCGCCGCTACAGGTTCTTGTACGGTAGGTGGTATTTCCGGTGGAAAATCCATGGGAGGGGCTTCTGGGGGTACCTCGGGGGGGGGTGCTGCCATTTCCTCGTTAAGCACTTCCGGTGGTGCCATCACAGAATCCATGCTGGGATCGGAAATACCCAGATCGGGAACGGCATTGCACGCCGGGCATTCTCCCACCCGCTTTATGCATTCTTCGTGGTAATGCTTCCCACAGGTACAGGTGACAACTGGCAAACCGGTCTTTATCACCCCGAAACATATCTTGCATGAATAGCTCTCATCTGCAGCTTGGATATCCAGAGGTACTGGCGTTTTCTCACCAGAGATTTCAGGATCCCTCTCTTCGGTTCCTGGTTTCTCTCTATCTTCTTCAAGTATCTCTTCGGTTTCTTCCTGTGGTTCTTCCTCTCCCACCACGGTAGGTTCATCAAACTCCGCACCGCACTGGTCGCACGAGACTGATTCCCGTTCAACAAATTCTCCGCATTCAGGACATTTATATTCCGGCAATTTCGAAACAATGGTGTCTTCGATTTCCTCTTCCTTCTTTTTCTTCCGTGTAAGCAGGAACAATACGCAGATGACCACAAGAATCAGGATTATCAAACCGATCCAAAGAACGGGGGATATTCCACCCTTGTCCCCGTCTACGCCATCATCCTTTACAACGGTTATATTACGATCAACAGAGTCAAGTAGAATTCCCTTGAAAAAGAGCTTGACGGTAATGGTATTTATACCTTCCAAAAGGTAATCGTCAGAGATTTCCTCCAACCAGGATATTGCGGGGGTTATGTCAATTAAATTACCGTTGAGCTCCGCCCTTAGAGTGAGATTGTCCGACATCCAGTCCACTCCGGTTATGTTTCCTGCTATTTTGGTAGGATCGTCACCCCCGTAAATGGGTTGTGTGAAATTCAGTCCAAAAGCATATTGGTCTACCACTGTAATGACCACGCTTCCCGGAACATCGACCACCACGCCATTGACTCGGGCGGTGATGGAAACCGGATACTTACCCGCGGTTTCAAAAACGTGTGTCACTGTTCCACCGATGATCCAGGGACTGGCTTCTCCGTCATAGAAGTTAACGAGAAAATCCGTACCGTTGCTTCGTTTTCCATCAAAATGTATGGTAAATGTCACCTTTTCTCCAGCCAGTATTTGGGTAGCATGCGCTGTAATTGTGGCATTCGGTGGGGGAATATCGGTAGTGATAAAACTCCAAATTCCTGATATGCAGGTTCCATTTGCTTTTCCATCATTGGGAATCACGGTCCAGTAATAAGTCTTGCCTTTCTCAAGTGACGAATTTAAGTGGGTAGTGAGAAGGGTTTCATTGATTATTGCGGAAGGAAGACGGTTTTCCACATCCGAGAAGGACTGTGAAACGAACACACTGTAAGATATCGAGTCATTATCTTTATCATACCCCTTCCAACCAAGTTCCGCAGATGGATCATTCAATACAGCACCGTTTCCCGGTAACAGTAATTCCACGGTAGGAGCAGTGTTGTTGTCAATCGGAGATACAATATCCACTTCGAACCAATAATAAAGCGGATCGGATATCCCAGTGGCGGTAACGTTGCGGGGAATCACCGTCCAGAAATATTTCGTCCCGTTTACGAGTCCATACACGGCATACGATCTATCAGTGGTACTGTTTAGAAGAAATTGTCCATTGTGGTTTTTTACCTTACCAAGATCATCGCCAAAATAGATGTCGTAGGTAACAACCGCTACTGGATCGGCTGCCATCAGCTTCCACTCGAGAAGGGCGCTCGTTGTATTGATCACGGCTTCATGTGAGGGAGATGAGAGAATTGCAGCGAGTTCAATATCAAAGGGAGTCACCGTGATCGTCACCAGCTTTGAAGCCGAATCACCGTTCAGATCAGTCAAAATAAATTCCACATCATTAGAACCGTTCGCATCTGCAGCGGGAGTGATTGTGAGATTGGTTCCCAAGAGGACGATATCATCGATCAAGGTAGAGTTCACAGTGGATAGGTTCCATGACCAGGTCAACTCAGTCTCGTCGTCCTCCACGTCGCTTCCAAAGCCAATAAGTGGAAAATTCTTCGGATCTTCCCTGAGTAAAAGGTTTGTGAAATTGGCAGAGATCAACGGTAGATTGTTTGTCACCGTTACTATGCTTCCCCGCATGAAACTTACGTTGTCGTCGCCATCGGATACGTTGATCATTATATCCCTTTGACCGAGAGGGGCATCGGAATCGAAGCCACACGAGTACCTTGCCTTACCGGCGATCTCATTGACATAAAGTGCTTCGAAAGGCTCCCATGCGGAAGTCCCGTTTTCCCTAACGGAAAATGTGAGCTGGAGATCCATGCTTTCTTTTTCAATATCCTCAAGCTTATCGAGTACAAGAATACATTCCGCTGTACGGAGGGCTTCATCTGATTCCATGGACATGTTTTCCAGGGTCGGCAGATTATTTTTCACAAATATGAGATTCGGGTATGTTTTATTGGTGATACTATCGTTATCGTTGAGACTGACCATTATGTCGTAGTAACCCAGAGTACTGGTTCTGTTCGGGTTGAACTCCACGGTTTTATTGTCGTTGCGGTCACCCCCCGACCAGATGAAGTCCTCAGACCACTCTGCCGTGCCGTTCAGACGGTGGTAGAATGAGACGGTGAGATTATCAAGATCCTTTTCGACATCCGATACGTTTAGCACGGTCAGGATTACGGGATATGCTCTCGTAACCTCGTTAGCGGAAATGGATAGATTATCATATACCGGGATATTGTTCTTCACGAGAAAGCTACTTAGATAACTTTTCCAGCCAGTTGATGCATTCAGAGAATCATTAAGGCGGAACCTCATGTCATACACGCCCAATTCCGCATCAACGGGAGGTGTAAGGTTAAAAAAGAAATGCGTAGCATTCCAGTCAATATCGTTTGCATCGGCGTTATTCCATTCAATGTTCGAATTCAATTTATACTGTGCCGTAAAATTCAGGTTTGGCGTATACTCTTCATGATCGGAGGCCCGAAACGAGATGTTTATGGTTTCGGTACGGTTTACCGGCATCATCCCCACCGGCTCCCCAAGTACGGGACGCTTGTTCGTCCAGTTCACTGCCCAGGAGTGGAGAAGAGGAGTGTCTGTGCCGTTGCCTTCGAAGGTTGCGTTTAGTCGAATGGTGGTGTGGTTGCGCAGATCAATGGACGATATGTTGATAACTCCGCTTGTGTTCAGATTTGAGAAACCAACGATGGTCTTATTGGTAGAGTTGTCGATGATGGATACGTTGACATTGTGGTTTGCGTGTTTCGTCTTGTCGATTACAAGAGAATCCCAGGAGTAGTACTGGGGGAGAGAGATTGGAGTTGATTTGAGTGTAGCGTTGGTGTGAAAGCGCTGAGAATGGTTGTATATCTCAGAGGGAGTGAGAGCGCGGTCGTATATGGCAACTTCGTCGATTTTTCCTTTAAAAAAAGCGTTGTTTGCATGTGATGTACTTCCTATTGTTAAAGAACTTGTGCTTTTAGTTAAGGCATCTGTTTCGATAGTATCATTTGTGAGTATTCCATTAATAAATATTCTAACTTTTTGTCTGTCATATGTGATAGCAATATAATTCCATTTCCCTATTGTTAGTCCAACAGATGATTTTGCTTCATTTATATTTAGACCTGAAAATGCAGGCTTTGGACTAGATGTGTTTCCTTCCCTCAATGATAAATACCATCCATTTCCATCGTAATGATAAACAATAGCCGGATTTATTTCATTTGATACTTCAGGCATAATCCATGCCTCTATAGAAATTTTATTGGTAATATCCAAAGCAGGATTATCAAGGACTTCCAAATAATCATCATCTCCATCAAACTCCAATCCCTGCCCCATCGCTCCATTCGTCCAATTCGTTCCATTGAGAATTCCATTATTTCCATTTCCGCTCGTATCGTTCGTTGCATTGCCTGCCCCTTCATTGAAATGCCAAATTGCTGTCGTGTTAGTGCCAGGGATTATTTCATTGTCCGCCAATCGAACAGAGCCATTCACAATACTCACATTCTCCTTCCACTCGATCCCGCTCTCATCTGCAAAATCATCCAGCCAACTACCCCCTGTTGAATTATTCTCATAGACTATCCCCCGGGTTCCCGGTCCCTCATCGGCGATATTCTGCCTCACTGGTACCGCATCCACCGTTATCTCTTTCTCTTCATGATTTCCGTACAAAAACTGTATTCCCGCAAACGCCTGTAATAAAAATAACAGGACAAATCCAATAACCCTAACTCTTTTTATCATTCTCACGCCTCACTGCTACGTCTCTTCTATTATCTTTCGTAACTGATTTTCCAATTGCTCTTTATCTGGTAAATGTATCTTGTACTTGGAAACGAATATCTTGTTATTAATGCCACCCAGAGCATATTCCACCTCGATAGCATCTTTATATGCGGCAAAAATAATGCCTATTGGGTCATTCTCGCCCTGTATATTTTCTTCCTTCTTAAAATAACTCAGGTACATGTTCATCTGACCGATATCCTTATGTCGCGCTTTACCTACTTTCAAATCGATCAGGACGAAGCATCGCAGTATTCGATGATAGAATACGAGGTCAACATAATAATGTCTGTTGCCAAGTGTAATTCTAAATTGCCGTGCTACAAATGTGAATCCTTTGCCAAGTTCCAGCAAGAACATCTGAAGATTATCGATCAATCGTTGCTCAAGGTCTTTTTCTGAATACTGGCTCATCTCAGGGATATTCAGGAATTCAAGAACGTAGGGATCCCTGATAATATCGCGTGCGCCAGTTATCCATTGACCTTGTTTTGCCAGTTCAAGAATTCCTTTTTTATCTTTGCTCAAAGCGATCCTGTGAAACAATGCTGAATCTTTCTGCCGCCTCAATTCCCGTATACTCCATCTTTCAAGAATGCATTGTTTTTCGTAAAATACCCTCTCCATTCCATCCTCGATCCCCAATAATTCAATATAATGACTCCAGCTCAATTTTCCAGACACTGTCCGGAATTTTGGATACCCAACATACATTTGACGCATCAAATACACATTACTTTTACTGAAGCCCTTACCATACCGGTCCTTAAGGTCGCGACTTAATCGCTTCAATAATGCTGACCCATATTCAGCATGTTCTTCTCCTTGTTGTTCATATTCTACAATATATTTCCCTATTTCCCAATACGTTCTGACTAACGTTGAATTGACCGCGCGATAAACATCTTGACGCCCTTTTTCAAGGGTATTCCCTATATTTGTTATAAGGTTATTATATGAATGATTGTCTTTCATATCCGACTCATATCCGTGTCTAAGAGGTGACCGGTCCGTAAACATATTTCACACCTTCATGGTCTCCGGAGGACCCTCAGGGGCATTGACCCCTACCGTCATAACCTCTATAGTGGCTTCCGTGATCTGAAACAGCCCATATAAAATCCTCATTCCCGCATTTACCTGCAGTAGGAAGATCAACGTTATCCCGATGGCCATGGCCCGTTTCATCCAGATCACCTTTAAGAAATTTTAATTGTATTATTACAACATACTCTTTAAGATTTTTCCCATTATAACATCTCTTTTCGTTCCAGAGATTTCAGGTCCAACATTTTCAATGAAAAACCACTTTTTAGACCCTCCCACCCCAAATCCCTTGCCAAGTCACGTCTTGGCAAGTCAGATATGCTGGAAAGTATATCGAGATCCCCAAAAAGCGGCCCAAAACTACTTTTTTGGAAAAAGCAGCCCAAAAAAAGAAGAGAAATGTGATTTCAAGATGGTAAAAAAGAGGGAGGAAAGCATTCCAATATGACAAAAAAAGCGAATGAGGTTCTTCAGATAAAAAACCGTTTTTTTCTTTGGGGCTTTTTCCTCCGCTGGCCGACCCTCACAATGCACGTTTCACTACGCAAATCCCTTTGGGTTTCGCAGCACCCTCGGAAACCAGAGTTTCCTACGGGAGAAAAAAATGGGAAAAAAGAAATTCGGGTCAACACTTGCCTGGTGACAGCCTGGCAAGTCAGGCATGCCGTAAGGTATGTCGAGATGCTCGGAAAAAGCGACGGGATGGTCTGTATTTCCTAAATGTAAAAAAAATTATATAAGTATTCATGTAATCGGGTATTGTCCCACGGTCTCATTAAAAGAACGCGGAACAAAATACAGATGTAAATGTGATCATTATGGAACACGGAATGCCAAAGATATATGCGGCTCTGGCTGTAAGCATGATATTGTGCGGCCTATTTGTCCCCTACCATCAGTTAACACTTGCCGATACGGGCGGACCGGCGGACAGCGGTCAGCTGTCCCCCGGCGGCCTCCATGTATTCAACAACTCCTCTAACCACTGGAGTCTCGTTCACGGTGACGATCTGAGCTTTAACGATTCCCTCATCCACATGAACGGCAATATTACTCTAGGAAGCTCCTCCAACCTGACGCTTATCAACTGCACCTTGAACATCACCGGTTGGATTGACGTCAAGGCGGGATCAAGGCTGATACTGAAAAGCTCCACCATCAATTTCAACCAGACGGGATACTGCCAGTATCACCTGAACCTTACAAACGCATCGCTGGACATCTCGGATTACGACGGCCAGCCGTCCCAGGCGGGTTACTCCTCATATATTACAACTAATAATTCAAAAGGATTCGAGTTCAACGTCAGTGGAAGCTGGATGAACTTGTCAGACGTTCGCATAAGCGGTGCCGGCAATGAAACGGCTCAAAATGATGTGCAGAAAGGTATTTACGTAACGGATAGCC
This sequence comes from Thermoplasmatota archaeon, assembly GCA_030740765.1. GTDB lineage: Archaea > Thermoplasmatota > Penumbrarchaeia > JASLWR01 > JASLWR01 > JASLWR01. Next base: position 24,207 of record JASLWR010000020.1, on the reverse strand, counting down.
AGATAAATATCAGTCATTCCCACATTGAGGACTGTAACGACGGCCTCGTCGCCAGCGCGTCTGATATTGAGGTTTCGCATACAAATATCACCGGCACCCACGGGATAATAGCTGTGGGAGGTACCATATCGGTAGACAACGTTAGGATCAACACAAGTTCAGTCGAAGTCCAGCTCACAGATATGTCCGACATTAATATTTCAGGATTATCTTTTGACCAAAAGAACCTCTTCGATATGGAGATAATCAATTCCAACGCAACGCTGAACCTCAGCTCGGGCAACACGAAGCTTTTAAACAGCACCTATAATATTACTTCTATAACGGGGGACGCAACGGCTCATATCGTCAACTACCTCAACGTTAATGTTCTTGATGACGAGAGCCAACCTTATCCGGGCGCAGTGGTGTCCATCAAGGACAAAAACGGTGTGGAAAAATACAATCGAACACTCCCTACGGGGTCCGACTCGGACATCGAGATCACATCCATGGTTCGCAACGCCTCAGGCACAGTACATTACAATCCGTACAATTTCACGGCCATGCACCCGGCGTCTATAGTGAAAAATTATACCGAAGCCGAAATAAATTCCACATCCAATGTGAACCTGACCCTGCCACAATCCGCTTACTTCGGAAACTGGAACATCACAGGGGAGGTAGAACTGGTCAACAAAACGATAAAACTCTACGGTAACCTAAATATTACCTCCGATTCTACCCTGACGCTGAAGAATACAACCATAATATTCATGCCGTCGGTTAACGGGCAGTTCATGCTCATGGCAAACAGCAACTCCAGTCTTTTCATACTGGACTATGATAACGACATGAATACCAGTGACGGCTCACAGCTTAAAAGCGGTACCTCTTCAGCATATCTCGTATTTCTGAACCGTACAAGAGAATTCACAATGAGGAATTCGGAGGTAAGAAACTGCGGGTATGCTTCAACTATTTTCCCTCTGCAGCGTAGCGGTATCTTCGTGTATGCCAACAATACCACGATTCAGGGCAATAAGTTCATAGACTGTCACACCGGGTTAATTTACATAAAATCCAGGAACGGCACTATAAGTGGGAACACATTCGAAAGTGAAAACGGCTTAATGCTCATCAATACGCTAGATTGCAATGTCTCCCGGAACAGTTTTCGCAATGAGAGGAACGATATCTATCTGCAGGTAACAAAGGATATCCGGATAAGCGACAATACCATCACGGGAAGATACAACCATAGTGACCAAAACAGCACTGGGATCGAGATGTGGTATTCGCAGAACTCAAGCGTAATCAACAATACCATATCGGGCAAAGGCAACAGTGCCATCGTCATGGCATTCTGCGCAATCAACAACATCAGCTACAATGATATAAGTAAATGCAGTGTAGGTGTGAACGTCAGTCGACTATCGAACAAGAACCAGTTGTACAGGAACGTTATCATATCAGTTGATGTCGGCATCAACATCAATAATTCCAAGATCAATACTATCTCGGCCAACGAAATCTCAAAGGTCAATGACACCGGAATCAACGCCTATAACAACAGGGACCATACTTACTGGTACAACCAAATCAACGGTAGCAGTACCGGTTTCTTCTTCAGAGATATATCTGGATTGCTGGTCCATAACAATTCGGTCATGAACGGTAATTTGGGAGGGTTGCAAGCAGTGCGGGTTTCAGACTGGAACATGACCAATAACACCTTCAATAACTGTAACGACAATGCAGTGGCGATACACGGGTCTACGCGGATCAACATGACCGGTAACTATCTGATCGCGGAGAACGGTTCTGCCGTGAACAGCAGTTTTCACCGACTTATGCTGGACAGCGGAGATATGGTGATACTCAATACTTCAACAGTGATATCGGAAGTACGTGGAAATGCCGTTCTAACAACCAAATGGTATCTCAATATTCGAGTATTGAATACTATAGGGCTCCCGATACCGGGGACTACGGTAACCCTATTCGATTTGAACGGGACGGAGGTCGGCCAGGCTCTAACGGCTCAAAACGGGACCGCCATGATGCTCGAGGCGGTTCAATCCAAAGATTGGGGTGCATCCGCAATGGAATTATTTACCCCACATACGGTGAGGGTCGAATATGGAGAGCTTAAAGCGGACGCAACTTATTACGTAAATTCGAGCATGACAAGGAACCTTACCCTGAACAGCACTGATGTACAAGTGGATTGGACCGTTGAGAAAACCATGATGCTCCAGAATATTGTTATGAACCTAGGGGGCAATTTGACCGTGAGAAACGGCGGCAAACTCACAATCAGGAACTTCACCATCCTGTTAAATGTTCCCGGCAACGGAACGAGAGCCATAGTGGTCGAGAACGGTGGAGAACTCTATCTGTACGGGGGAACCAATATCAAGAGCACCCTGAACTCAACTGGAGTTGGTGGTGACTGCAGGTATCGGTTCTGGGTCAAGAGCGGCGGAACCCTGAGAATGGACGATGTTATCGTCCGTAATTGCGGATTCGATCCAGGTAATGACGATTTCTCTACGCAGCTGGATAAGCGCGGTCTCTTCATCGAAAGCGATAAGACATGGATTAGCGAATGCGACTTTGCGAATGATCATTTCAGTGTCGTCATCAATTCCACTGTGAAAAATTCAATACCACTGATCGAATCTTCAAAGATCCACGGCGGCTACGGAGGTATATTGGTCCTCAATTCTGACGTTTATCTCGACGACCTGATGATGTTGGATTTCAGCAATTTCGGTATTCTGAGTTTCAAGAACTCTTCCTACACTTCACTGAAACTCGTGGATTCGATGATCACCAACACCGGAGGAGTGGGAATAAGCATGTCCGAATCCTCGCTGGAGGTGAGCTCCTGCTATCTGGTCAACATAAATGGGACTGCATTATCAATGGACCAGGATTGTACGGGAACCATGAATAACTGTGATGTCACCGGTAACCTCAAAGGGATATTGGTTTCCAAATCATCCCGATTAAATGTTTTCAATTCCACTGTTTCCGGATCTGCTAGTGAGGATCTTGAAACCCGGGATGCTTCGGTAATTGAACTTGTAAACACCGTACCTTTCAAGTATTATATTCCGGCCAGTGACAATATCTCGAGGATATGGGTCAAATATTTCGTTTCCTTCGTGTCCATCGATGAACATTCGTACCGGATTCCTTACGCCACTGTCATCCTGGTCGAACATGTCACTTCGGACGTGATACTTTCCACAAATACCTTCACTACAAATGAGAAAGGTGAGATAAATAACGTTCTGGCGACCCAGCAAGAGATAATCTCATCCGGGGTACTGGTCCATTACTACGATGTTACAGCATCGAAGGACGGGTTCTCTACAGGGGTAAACCAATCCATAACATTCAGTAACATAACGAGGAATCTCCTGGTGGTGATCAACGACGTTTTACCACCCTCGGCCAAAGCCGGTCCGGATAACTGGATATACGAACAAGAATTATATGAATTCGATGGGTCTGATACAGAGGACAACGTGGGAACGGTGAACCAAAGCTGGAGTTTCGTCTACGCACAGAACAATGTAACTCTATATGGTACAAATCCCGGTTTCAGGTTCGATATTCCGGGTATTTACAATGTTACGCTACGAGCAAGGGATCGAAACTGGAATATCGGGACCGATTTCATGATATTGACCGTTCGCCAGCTACCGCGGCCGGATACACTGTATTACAGCGATTCCGGAATATCCGCCACTCTTTTTTATGAGAACACAGGAAAGCTTCCATCCATCAGCATTGTTCTTTTAGGTGACGAAATTGTAACTGACAAAGGTATCAATATGAAAACCATAGGCATAACGTTTGCCATTCGGATAGAGGGAATCGCGTATGATGATTGGGACCACGTCGAGGTGGGAGTCAATTACGGCACACGAAATATCAGTCACATAACAGACGAAAACACACTGGACCTCTACATTGAAACATCGGAAGGGAAATGGGTTCGGGCGGATTCACTCGCAAGTGTGGATACTCTGAAAAAGAGAATACACGCTAACGTGACCTTCCTCGGCAACCTTACAGTTATGGGACGTATAGACATTTCTTCTCCATTCGTTTTAATGAACAGCCTTCTTCCAGCGGATAATGCGAAGAATGTTCCTCTCAACACAATTATTAAGACGAAGTTCAGTGAAATAGTGAAAGGAGTCGATGAAAGTTCCTTTGTTCTACTCGACCCGAAAAATAACCCGGTAAGCGGTAGTGTGGTTGCAGATGGAATTACGGCCACATTTAGCCCCAAAGCAGATCTGGCGGTAGGTTCAAAATATACCGTACTGCTGACCACCGGCATCACTGACCTTCACGGGAACTCTCTCAAAGAGGCCGTCACGTGGTCTTTCAGGACCGTGGGAGCCGAGAAGAACCCGGAAGTTCTGGTTGTGTATCCAGAAGATGGCCGGGAGAACGTATCGGTGACAACCCAGATAAGTATTGCTTTTTCCAAACCCATGAATCTGGTATCCCTTGAAGGGGGTATAGAGATCACTCCATTGGTTACATGGGACGATATAAAGTTGACCAACGATAACAAGAGTGTCATCCTGATACTGAATGCCGATCTCGAATATAATACACTTTACTCCGTGGTTCTGCACACTAGCATCAAGAGTGTAAGCGGCCTATCCATTTTAGAAAGATACACGTTCAATTTCACCACCGAGGGGAAAAACGTGGAACCGGCAAAACCATCCAAAGAGGAGGAGGGACTTGGCCTGGACCTCGGCTTCGCAGGTACTATCCTTGCTATCGTGCTGGTTTTGGTGCTGGTGATCATGATGTATATAACATTCCGTAACAGGTATTCACGAACAACACCCGGTGGTGAGATCACCGAGGAAATTGGGGAAGTATCGTCCTGCCCCCAGTGTGGTGCCATGGTGGATCCTGGGGATAAGGTTTGCTCGGAATGCGGTCTGAAACTTAAAAAAGCGGATTTCAGGGTAGGGTGCAAGAAGTGCGGTACTCCTCTCGATATCGACGACAAGAAATGCCCCTCCTGCGGATACGTGCCCAAGAAGAAGACTAAACCAGTGAGAAAGGAAGTTGGTGTTGAAGAAGAGGGGGAGGAGAACAAGTGTCCTTTCTGCGGGGCCAGGATCGAAGACGATGAGGCGGAATCGTGCCAAATTTGTGGTGAAGATCTGGTGGAAGAGGATTCGGATTTCGTTTGCGACAAATGTGGGGCATCGGTGGACCCCGACGAGGTTCTCTGCCCGTACTGCGGCGAATCCTTCTATGAGGACGAGATGATCTGCTCCGAATGCGGAGCGCCAATCGCTGCAGATGATGAGATGTGTCCCCAGTGCGGTGAACTGTTCGATGAGGATGTCGAGATAGAAGATCTGGACGAGGAAGACTGAGAAAATATTCAAACGGATAGATATCATTTCATGTTCGCGGAATCTCAGCCTGTAGATTTTCACAGAAAATCGAAGGCTCAGGCGTGACGTTTTACGTCAGAGCGAAGCGGGAGCCCTAAAGAGGATCGATTCCACTGAATCTGGTGAATCTGATTTCCCTCACCGGTATCTTCAGCTTGCCCGTGGCCAGGCTTTTCCCGGATATTACGCGTAAACATTGTTTTCTCTCTATTGCCCCGGTATAATAATCATACGCGCTTCGTATCATCCGTTCTCCCAGTGAACAGGCTTCGTCGAGTAATGAATCCAGGGTCGTCTTTTTCCCATCACCTGATACCGTGTCCCGGTAGACCAACTCCTGATCTAGTTTTATTTTTTCCCTATCAAGATTACCGTAAAATATACCCATTGGCGTTTCATCCGTGAGATGCAAGAATTTTGCAAAACGGACCAACTGGTAAACAAGCCCGCTTCGGAACAATTTATTCAGGAATTTTTGATTTTTCACCGCTCTTATGATCCCTTCTTTAGGTACATTCATGCTGTTCGAGATAATATCGAAGAAATGCAGTCGGTCTATAAGGCTGGCGTCGATCAAATTTTCGATATAGAATCGATCATTCCATTTTGCATCCAAGTATGTCTCGTAATGCCAGTGTAGGTAAGTGGCCTTCCTAATATCGATTGAACCGTCCCTGTGATTCCCGGTATAGTAATAGATGACCGGATGAAAGGTTATATCGAGAGCACAATGGCTGAGATAACCCATAATAAAAGCGAGATCGGGGAGATTTCGGGATTTCCTGGCATTATCCAGGGCCTGAAAAATGAAATCATTGGTGAGATTACCCTGTTTTCCGTGAAGTATCCCCGAAATTTTTTTTATATTATTATTGTAACTATAAAAAAAAGCGTCCGGGATGGTAGCGCCGAGATGGTAACTTTTCCGATTGCGCTCAATGAGCTTCCGTATATCCGCGGCCTTAATAAGATGAAGTATTCTCTCCGCGGCGAAAAGGTGAGTGTTTTCCTTAACCATGACCCCTCATCAACCCGATAACAATAGATAGTTCTTAAGGTTATCCTGAATAAAATAATTGAAAATTCTCAATAGACCCGAGCGTGCTATAATTTAAATGAAAAAAAGCCCGGCAAATTACAATAGCACCGGGCATTTCAATATATATCCGGTAAGCTTTCAAACTATATGAGTCCCTGGTCCAGCATTGCATTGGCTACCTTCATGAATCCCGCAATATTGGCCCCGGCCACGTAATTTCCAGGCATATCGTAGGTCTCGATGATCTCGCTCATGGACTTATAAATGTTCACCATAATATTCTTCAGCTTGGCATCGGTCTCCTCGAAGGACCATGACAGTCGGAGGCTGTTCTGTGACATTTCCAGGCCGGAGGTCGCAACTCCACCGGCATTGGCGGCCTTTGCCGGAGCGAAGAGAATATTATTGGAAAGGAATGCCTCTATAGCTTCGGGGGTAGAGGGCATGTTCGCGCCTTCTCCAACAGCCAGTACGCCGTTGGCGATCAGAGTCTTTGCGTCGTCTCCGTCGAGCTCATTCTGCGTGGCGCAGGGCAGGGCGAGGTCACATTTTACACCCCACGGTCTCTTACACTCATGGAACTCACACCCGAATTCCTGAGCATATTCCTTGATACGTCCTCTCCGAACGTTCTTTAGCGTCATAACGTAATCCCACCTGTCACCGGATATTCCCTGCGGGTCATGGATGAAACCGTTCGAATCTGATAGAGTTACCACCTTTCCGCCCAGTTGATTGATCTTCTGGACAGCATACTGTGCTACATTTCCCGACCCTGAAACAGCCGCTATCTTCCCCGCGAAATCCGTCCCCATACCTTTCAACATCTCATCCATTAGGTAGATGAGACCGTAGCCTGTGGCTTCGGGTCGTACCAGGCTTCCCCCCCAGCCACGCCCTTTACCGGTCAAAATACCTGTGAACGCGTTCGTTAATTTTCGGTATTGACCGAACATATAACCTATCTCTCTTCCACCCACTCCAATATCGCCTGCAGGAACGTCGGTATTATGACCGATGTGCCTGAACAGCTCGCTCATGAAGCTCTGGCAGAACCTCATGACCTCTGTGTCGGATTTACCCTTGGGATTGAAATCGGAGCCACCCTTTCCACCTCCCATGGGAAGGCCGGTGAGGGCGTTTTTGAAAATCTGTTCGAAACCGAGGAACTTGATAATGCCAAGATATACACTGGGATGAAATCGAAGACCGCCCTTGTAGGGACCAATGGCACTGTTGAATTGTACCCGGAATCCCCTGTTAACGTGTATCCCCCCATTGTCATCCATCCAGGGAACGCGGAACATTAACTGCCGTTCTGGTTCTACTATTCGTTCGACGATCTTTGCTTCGACGAATTCCGGATGCCGTCCCAGTACAGGCTCGATGGATTCCAAAACTTCCTTGATAGCCTGGTGAAACTCGACTTCGCCGGGATTCCGATTTACTACCTGGTCGTATATCTTTTCAGTCAGCATATTCACAATCTCCTTAATCAACATCTTTTTATCCTGATTTGAAAAACGTGCTATATTCGTTTATCTTTATTGTACATTAATACGATTATTCATTCTCATTTTGAACAATTGACAACTGCCGGATGAATATTATGCTGATAAATAAATTTTTTCTTCTGGTCTGCTGGCTGAAATGTATCTCATATTATCCATCATCCAGACGGCACACGGGTCCGGTTTATTTTAATAAGCAATCAACTGCAATTGAGATGAGGATTTCCATGTCACCAGTAAGGAATTAAATGCCCTCTTCAAAGTGTAAAAATGGTTATATAGAATGAGAATGTTAACTAATCCGACCCTGTTCACGAGAAGATTCTGGACGTGGATAGAATATGGCTGGTAAGATAAAAAAAAAGAAAACGGGCGCTCAACAATCCTCGCGGTGTGATTACGAACTGGAGTACGAGGGACAGAAGCAGAAGATGGTGATCAAGTGCAAGGGCTGCCCGCAAAACTATTCCATGGCCAATCCGGGGTGTATCAGCGGCATTCTGCACGCTCTTTCTGAAGTATATATGGTGGATTATCTCTACATATCCCAGTACCTGGATACTATGTATTTCGGAGACTCAGTTGAGCTGATGGAACGTATGAAATCTCTTGTGAACCAGATAGGAAACTATTCTCTACGCAGACCGGACCACCAGTTCAAGCTGCATCATCCCAAATACAAGAAGAAGGTTCCCTGCTCAATTTGCCCGGTCAATCCGAAAAAGTTATTCACAAAACTTAAGGGGGAGTTCGCCAGCGATTTCGAAATCTTCTATAATCACCTGAATCCCATGATCACGGAGGTTCAAAGGTTCCAGCCGAAAGCAGACTACTGCAATAACTGCAGGTACAATACCCTCGAGAATCTGGAAGATGTGTTCAAGAGATTCGAAAATATCGCAGGATTCATTCTTTTAAGCGCTTATAAGATAATCTATCATACATGATGTGATCCCATGGTTGAGGAAATCGGTCGGCATTCTAAATCACAAACACTGGCAAAATATGATCCGCCGGATAATTCTCAATGGGTATTTAAAAAGAGCATGCTGGAAACTACATATCACACGTCAAAGGAGATAGTTTCCAAATGCCAGGATATTCAGAACAGAATGTATCGGTTCAGCGGTCAGACTAACATAAAGAGCGTAAGAGGCGGTATTTATCGGATTTTCAGTCGGAACCGACGTATCAAACCTCATTTCTCATCTTCATGGCTTATACCCAAACCCCCCGGAAATGCAAAAGAGCTGATATCGTACAAGGTTGGGGACGCAAAGGTAACCATCTACAGGCTGGAGGATGAGACCGAGGGGTACTACCACATATCACCTCCTGAATACGCTCTCGAAGATCGATTTCTCAGGTTACTGGACGTGAGCCGAAAGAACCTCATGGAGGATTTTCCCCCGAATATTCAACTCTCAAATATAAACCAGGCCAAGGATTACGTGAGAAAATTCGGCGAATATCATTTTTATGAACTTGCGAATCTATACGACATCAAATTCGACAAGGGTCGGGTGACGGAGCAGATCAAATCCTTATCGTCTGTCCTGGCCAGATACACTGCCGGAATGGGTATAATCGAGATAATTCTGCAAGATCCCAATATTAACGACATCTACATAGATGCTCCGGCCCCCGATAATCTCGTCTATGTAATGCTGGGCAAGATCGGCCGATCCCAGTTCCCCGTGAAATGCCGAACCAACATAATTCTGTCGTCCAATGATGTGGAAAGTCTGCTATCGCGGTTCCGATACGATAGCGGACGTCCGTTTTCAGAAGCAATGCCGGTTCTGGAGTGCGACCTTCAGGCATACGACACCAGGGTAACCGTGGTTGGTCGGCCTTTGAGCCCTCAGGGTACAGCTTTTGCATTACGGAAACATGCCATGGATCCCTGGACCCTCACAAAGCTTATCGATGTGGGCAGTTTGACGCCCCTGGCCGCCGGATTATTATCGTTCCTTATAGACGGCAAAGCCACCATCATCGTCACCGGGAGTAGAGGGGCAGGCAAAACATCTCTGCTGGGTGCACTTCTTCTGGAATTCCCAAAAAGCCAGAGGATATTGACCATCGAGGACACGCTGGAGCTTCCCGGGATGAAAATGCAGGCCATGGGTTACAAGGTCCAGTCGCTTTTCATACAGTCCACCATCGGGAGCATGGGTGAGAGAAGCGCGGTTGACGCTCTGAAGGTGTCTTTAAGGCTTGGAGAATCGGCCATCGTTATGGGAGAGGTACGGGGTGAGGAAGCAAAAACCCTTTACGAGGCCATGCGGGCAGGCACGGCAGGCAGTTCGGTACTGGGAACCTTCCACGCAAATTCCGCCAAAGCGGTTTTCGAGAGGATAGTCTACGATATGGGTATCAACAGGGAATCCTTTACGGCCACTGACGTGATAGTGGTTGCCGGACTCACCAGGCCCAGCGGCATACAAGATAACATTAAACGGGTCACTCAGATCGCAGAAGTAAGGAAAGATATCTCTCTCGATAAGGACGAAATGTTCACAGATCTGATGACCTACAATCCGGAAAAGGACATGGTGGAACCCACCAAGGGCTTCAATTTCAACAGCGAACTGTTGCAGAACATCGCTTCGAGCTGGAACATGTCCATGGAAGAAGTTATGAAAAATATCAACATACGTGCAAAGATCAAGCAAACACTGGTCCAGAAATCACACGAACTCAACGAACCAAGGCTTCTGGGGATCGAGGCGGTGAGCACGGCCAATAATATTTTCTGGAACGTGATACAGCGGCATTACGTTAGTTTCAAGAAAATAGACTACAGCACTCTTTACGACGAATGGCTCAATATCTTCGAGAGGCGCGTTCTATATGCCCAGTAGCGGTCAATCCATGAAATCCGGCGCGGGTTTTTACAACAAGAACTGGTTCACCAGCGGGTGTGAACTGGCAACGAAATTGATGGGGAAGGACAGGGGAAAGAAAAAAAATCTGTATGATGAAAAACGCGATCGCGAGTTTGAAAATGCGAAGAATAAATTCGAAAAGGCAAAGTCTGAATTCAAGGAAGCAAAGAAAAAATACCAGAAATCCGATGAACGATACTGGGATGAGGAGAACCGCTTCCATCTCAATCAGGACAAATTCATAAATGCCAAGATCAAGTACGAAAAGCACGAGCTGAACTTCTCCCTAAAATACCTTCGATACGATATAGAGCCGTATCAGGTACCGATTTTTTCGAATTTTGCGCTTATCGTTCTATTCCCGTTTCTAATTTTCCTTGATGTATCCCTCATAGCTCTCTTGAATTTGATAGGATACGAGCTCAGCAATCTTATCCTTTTCATAATTGCTCTGGTAACGCTGCTAACCCCTCCGATAACCGCCAGTATGATACTCCGATACCCCATGAACAAGGCCAGAAAGGTGCAGGTGAAAACACTGGGGAGGCTTCCGGAGACCATCAATTACATGTCAATGTCCATGTATCTCAATCCGTCATTGAACACCGCCATCGAGTTTGCTTCCGACAACGTGGACGAACCTCTATCGACGAACCTGAAAAAGATCCTTTGGAACGTCTACATCAGGGAATTCGACAGCATCGAGGAATCATTTCTTGATTTCGCCTTCTTTTGCGGGGAGTTCTCCGAAGAGTTCAAAAGGGCTCTCTACAACATAAGGAACGCTGCGATAGAGAAAACTAAAGAGGGAATTCATCGCGCGCTCGACACGGCAAATGACGTTATTCTTGAGGGGACAAAACGGCAGATGGAAGGGTTTGCCAATTCGCTTACCGGTCCCACAATGGTGCTATTCTCCCTCGGAATAATGCTTCCCATGATCGTAGGAGCACTTCTACCGTTACTGCAGGTGGGGGCAAATTCTCTGCCCATGATAATAATTTTAATGGATATCTTATTCCCCGGGGTGACCTTTCTTTATGCATTCCACATTCTTGGAAACCGGCCCGGTACATCGGTACCCCCCATGATTCCCAACCCGCTTTCCAGAAAAAAAAGAACCCTAATACTTGCCACATCCATTTTCATATTCTTTCTGGGCCTGGTATTGAGCATACTGTGGATGCGGACTCTGACAAGTGAATCAGATGCACTTATCCGATCTTTGACCCCGCTTCCGGTAATATGGGGAGCCGGTATGGCAGTGGTTAATTACGCACATCGCACTTCAAAGCATCAGAAACGAAAAAGAGAACTCATTATGAAAATGGAGGATGAGTTTCCCGATGCACTCTATCATCTGGGAAGCCGGATAGCCGAGGGAAAGGCATTCGAGGATTCTCTCCGTTCCACCTCGAAGACACTTGAAGGTACCCACATAGGACGATTATACAGACAGATGTTCTACAACCTCCAGGTGGTGAGAAGCACTCTCAAAGATGCTCTTTTCGGCCCCATGGGTATATTGTCCGATCTACCTTCAAGGACCATAAGAGCAACTATGGGAACCGTCATCGAATCTATTAAGAAAGATGCATCCACGGCTGGGGCCACCATAATCAAGATATCCCGATATCTCCGGGACCTGAAAAGTGTTGAGAAGGAGATCGATAACAATCTATCGGGAATAAGGAGCATGATGCTTACCACGGGGTCCATCTTTGGCCCGTTGATAATGGGAATAACCACGGCCCTCTATCTCATGCTCACGGAGAATTTAAGCAATATCGGACCCATAACCAGCGACGAAACAGCCGGTGTTGCCGGGTTTGGAGCTTTCGAACTGGGATTCGGCGAAAGCGCACCAATACCGGCCGAGATATTCTCGCTCATAATCGGAGTTTATCTTCTTTTCACTGCCCTCATTATCATATATTTCTGCACGAACATTCGCTACGGGGATGATAAGGTAGAGGTGAAGGTTGCTTTCGCGAGAACCCTACCGGTAACTCTTGTGGTCTTCACCTTTACGATAATTGTGGCCAATATGATGCTTGTATGATTTTTTTCATGCTTATGATAGTGATGGCCTACATTATGGAAGTAGGATTTTTATTGTGATTGGTTTTGTCAGTGGGAAAAAAGTCTCACAGAGCAAGGGATAAACACCTTTATCGAGAAGTGATCTCCCCCGTTCCCAATCTACCCAAACCCCTTTAGTCCCTTTTCCTTTGTGAATGGATAGTATATATAATGAACAAACCGCCCACAAGCGCCGATATCACGAAAAGCAGCAAACTGTGACCGTCTTCGCTGGGCTCTTCGCTAGTATCCATGGGCGGAACCTTGATACCCAGCACGGGGTCGTGGAATATTCTATCCGTTTCATCGTCATTTGGATAGTTGATATACAGGGTCATGACCTGGCCGTTTATGCTGTAAGAATGCGTAAGGGACACGGTACTGGCGGTCCCGCCTGAATAGCTATCGGCCTCCTTGATCCACTCGTAATAGGCCATCTCCTCACGGCCACCGTTGACGAACTGAACCCTTGGTGTTATTTCATCATCTACGAAATTGAACTCGGTCATACCCGTCAGGTCTTCAAGATGATGTTCGAGGGCAAAAAAATCGACACCTTCCACAGCTTCGTGCAGGGTCAGATCTATATCGAATTTTTTGTAAGTGCCTTGAACATTGGTGCTGAAGATGAATTCGACGGTCATATCTACCGGGCTATTTGTCTCAGTCAGAGGGAGCAATTTTATGGTATTTCGCATGTTCAGACGGAGAGTGCTGTCCTTCGATGAGATCGTGGGGATCCATATGATCTGCGAGAGATCGCCGCGGAACAATACGTTATCATTTGAACTATATAATTTATCTCCGTCATCCGCGAAGCCGATTATGTGATCGAAGGAAACTGAAAACTTATATTTTTCTTTTTGCAGCGTTGGGTAAAAGGTGATGAGGGGATTGCGCATGATGGTTCCGAAATCCAGCGTAATGTTCTCATTCAATATGGGTATGACCGGAGCGGGCAGTGGACTAGGATCGAAATCCATAAAGGAATACATTTTTGTATTGTGCGTATAGGAAGTATGCTCCACATCGTTGGTAACCCTGAGAGTAACAGTGTAGGGGCCATCCCTGCCGGATTCAAATATCTTGGTACCGAATATCTCAAGAAAGAGTACTCCATCCCCTTCCGACAGTTGTGAAGTGTTGTAGGCCATTATGGGAGCCGAGTCGATTGTCTCGATTGATCCGTAGACGGTGTAAGTTCCCTCACTCAGGACGTTAACCTGTACTGTTATAATGAGATAATCAAAAATACCATCATCACCGATGTCCTCGCCCCTATCGTCCACACCCTTTACAACGATATTGTTTCCTGCCACGGTTCCGGGCAATACGAGGAACAACCCCATAATGAGCATCACCGCAACTGCCGTCCGCGAATATTTATCTGCAATCATTTCATCTTACCCTCTTTTTATGCTCAATGATATCCGGTTTTATTCCTACCTTACACTGTACTCCAAGTATCTCATTGTAAATATATAAACTTTATAGGACGATATTCGAACAATGGGGGCGCCCAACCAAGCGGTAAGAAGCTCAATATTTACAGAAACCCATGGCAATATCGTAAAGACGCCTTTCCTGGGAACGTTTCAGTGTATTGTAGGCCCTGTTGAGACTTTTTGCATTGTCCTCTGCAGTTGTTCTGGTTTCTTCATCGGAATCTGCATGCCTGTCGGGGTGAAGTTCCGATATCTTCTTCCGATATGCTTTGCGCATGCTACTAAATTCGGCATCTTTCTCCACTCCGATCAATGAATAGAAATCCTCACCCTCGAAATAGGTCGCAGGGTCTCCCGAGGCTTTCATTCGTTCCACTTCCTCGTTCACCCTTCTCAGATAATATAGTGAGGCAAGTATCTTCCCTTCCTCCAAGGAATTGAAACCCATTATTATAAGATTCCTAATAATACGGATATTGGCTCCTTCGTTCTCAATATCCTTCATCAATTGCGAAGATATATTGATCGTGTGGATTATCTTATTCTTTATCTCTCGGTCGGCCTGCTTGAGAAATGAAAGCGAGTTGGTTATATCATGGACTTTTAGAGCAGTCCTGGCCCGAACCAGGCTATTAAAGGCTGTGGTGGTGTTTATTCGGGCCTTTGTCGCTTCTGTAATGAAAGAGTTCTGGATGCCTATCGCACGGGTACAATATTCCTCCATCTGCAAATGCGAAGCAGTAGTTCCCTGACCTAGAACAGCCGCGGAAACGAACGGGAGAGGTTTGGTACGAACCGGGCTTGTTAGCTTGACTTTTGGTAAAGGCACGGTGAGGATGGGCTCCTTCCGGGAATCCTTCAGACGTTCGTAATAGCGATCCACATGGTTCAAAAATTGTCCAATGGGTACTTTCTCCTTTTCGGTTGAAAGGTCCATATCGTAGAAATCCGCCCCGCAGAAAGAACAGGTCATAAGATCGAATGCACAATCCATATCATATTTTCTGCTGCATTCGCATTCCACAACCCAATCTCCTTTGCGAATGGTCTTCATGCAGTTTGTGCAGATGGCGTCCCTTGATATGACTGCCACCTTTGCCATGATGCTCTTTGCACCCTCCGGTAATCGTGTTTTGGCCATGTTCCCACATATATTAATCTCATAAAATAAAAAATTTTGCTATATGGAAAATAAAACGTGAAACGATGCTGTTTTTTCGGGATACCCGTAATTAGGGTACGTTCAGCGGCTCATTTCCTTTTTTTTTCCAATTTCATTTTGTACGGTGCATTGTTTTTTCGATTTAGGACTGGGTCCCCTTCCTTGTACGAATCGAGTTTGGACTGAACATCATCACTCTCAACGAAGGGGTGATCATGCAGCTTGCCATCATGCATCGAATAAACGGTCTGGGGAAGTGGCACTTCTATCTTCTTATCCTTCAATCCCTGATACAATGATTTGAAAACCCGCTGTCTGATAAAAAAACGGTCCTCAAGATTTTCGATCCAGAACATGAAAACAAAGTCCAGGTAATACGGACCGAACTCGTTGAAATACAGGAGCGGTTCGTTTGCAGGTGTATCGGTAATAATATCGGGATGATCTTTCGACACTTTCCGGATAACCTCTTCGAGCTGGTCAATGTCAGTGGCAAAAGCAACAGGAATATGAAGCGTTATCCGCAGTTTCTTGTCCGGTTCGTCAAGGTTTACCAGCTTAGAGGTGGCAAGGGTGTGATTTGGTACAATGACATCCATATTCTGGTAAATATCATAAAGTTGGGTCGTGCGCAAGCCGATGGTTCTCACGATATAAACTTCGTTCTCAAATTTGATGGTGTCATTCACCTTGAACTTCGGTTCCATAATAAGGAATATACCTGCAAAGAAATTGGCAAGAGTATCCTGCGCAGCGAAGGCGACAACGAGACCTATTATACCGGCACCGGCCACGAAGGCAGTGAGGTCCACACCAAAAAAACCCAAAATGAGAATTAAGAGTACTGTAAAGAATACCGCTTTTCCCAGTTTTTCTATCAACGGTATCAAAACGAATTTTATATGAAATTCCTTCTTTTTCACCCAGCGCTCGGCTATGAACTCCAATCCGATCCGGAAAAGCCGGAATGCAGTCCACATGGTGATGAGCATTAAACCGAAGTCGTAAACGGTCTTTATCTGGGATATCCTGGCCGGAGTCAATTCCAGATACACGAGGGAATCCACCACACCATAGAGCACGATCAGGAGTATCAACGGGGTCTGCACAACGCCCAAGACCTTATCGTCAAGATCAGTAACGGTCTTTTTTGTTATCCTGGCCATTACTATCTTCAATAAGAACCACGACAGCAGTGCCGCCACAACCCATAACAGGAAAGAGCCTCCGAAGCGACCGAGCATATTGTTGAGGGCATCCGGAAGGGGGATATCGATGCCTCCGAAAGTTAGTTTCTTCTCGCTTTCGGGTATATCCTGAGTCGTATTTGTGTACATACTGATGGGAATTGTCGTGTTAGTTCCCGATGAAACCATGAAGTCCAACCTGTGCTCTTGCCGGTCTCCGTCGAAACGCGAAGTGGTGCTTACAGTCAATTTCACCGTGACATTTTTTTTCGGTTCTATGTAAAAATCATCAGGGAAAATGTCGCTCTGCCAATCATCGTTCTCTTTTCCTAGTTCAATGATAACATGGTACTTTAAGACCGGATCATCATTTTTCACTTCCCATGTGTACGTCGCTTCCGCTGCCTTGCTGATGGTTTTTTCATAAGTCTCCCCGGGAATTTCTTTCACATGGATCTTATCCGCCTGGCCAGTTGGGGCTAGAATTAAAAGCATAAATAATACTATACACAGACACATCAAAAATTTCAGAATTTTTTTCGTTACTATCATATGAGCACCTTCGATGTGGGATCTCACAGACCCAGCACGCCAGTTATCCATTCAGTGATGGGATCACGCCAGTAGAATATCATTGAGGAGAGTGCAAGGCCAAAAACGAATGCAATAAGTATCCCCCATCCGCGAAAACCCTTCTTTTTTGTTTGTTCAGGGTGTAGGTAATTTTCGGTGTTTCTGAGCCTTTCGGCCCAATCGAGATCTTTAGCCATGGCGTTCAGTTCATCCATGGTATCACCCATTATTATTCCCGGCATTATCCGAGTTCTTCATCTTTTTTATTTTCCTGATGGCTTTCAGAACCCCTCTCCCTGAATCCTGGGGCATAATATTCGCTTCCATGTCCTGCAAGCTCTTATTGCGTTCCAATTCCAATTTCTTGTTCTCGAACTCTATCTCGTCCATCTTTCTCTTTTTTTCGAGTTCTCCCCTTTTCTTTTGATACATCATTTCTTCCCGAAGAGCTGTCTTCCTCTCATCCAGCAGCACGGCCTTCTTCTTTGATAGGATGTCCATCTTTCGCGACTCTCGGAGAAGTCTTATCACTCCGTGACAGTTAAGACAGGAAACATCGTCTCGGTCAAAACAATCATTACGGCATACCCACCTGCCGCAAAAAGAACATTGGATCAGCCCGGACCGATCAACCGATGCCCTGCAAAGATCGCAAACGTACTTATCCATGGAATCGAAGGCGCTGAGATCGGTCCGAGGAGTTTCCCCCTGTTCCCGTATCTTTTCTATATTTTTTCTAACCAATTTATAGAAACTAGACTCCTTCAAAAGACCCATATACAAGTGTAAATGGGGAATGAATTAAATATTTTTTGCCGTACGTGACACCTTCAATGGCTTACGATTATCCTTATACGTCCTTCTACATTCTCGGCGTGGTCTGCGACATAATCCGAGAACTGTAACAGTTTAAGCATGTGGTACACCGCAATAGGATCATGACCCTCAAGGTTGAAAAGTATATTTCTCAATTCCATCTTGACCTTATCCGCCTCATGCTCCGCTATGGATACACAGTGTAGCTTCTGGAGCAATTCATCCACGTCCTTCTTGCGAAAGACACTTTTCACTACCCGGCCCAGGTCCGTGATCACATCGAAAAGTATATTCATTGACTGGGCCACGATATCCGAATGTTTTTTAAAACTCTTTTTTACCTCGTCCGGAATCTTTGTCCTTCTTGCAGCCATGTAATCGGCCACATCCTCGGCACTGTCGGCAACGGAATCCAATTCCTTCAGAAAAGAGTTCATATCATCTTTCGTCAGGCTGGAAAAGAAACTTCTCGGCAGTTTGTCCCTTATAATGGATTTTATATTATCGGCCTCAAACTCGGCCTCTTTTACCTTAGGAAGATATCTTTCCGCGTTTTCGAAATCCTCCTCAATATACGAATCAAACATCTTTTTCATAAGAATAACGGTCTGGTGTACAGCTTTTGCGTGTTCCTGGATGGCTTCCATGGGTTTGAGGTTAAGAATATACTGGTATGGATCATAGTAGATATGATTCATGTCAGTATTATCGATCTTTGCTTGGAGTTTCTTCCTGTTCGATATTTTCTTGCCCATTTGTTCATTTCGAACCTGTTTTTTTTTCATGAATGTTCACCCTATGCCAGTATCAATATTGCTTGCATATGAAGCGAAATCCCCGCCCCCCAACACCTTGAATATTAATCTATAAACTTTGTGTCCACGAGGCCCCCTGTGCCGCAGTGGACCTGGGAAGGACGATTCGTCACAACCGTATTATAGTAGACCTACTATTTTTTCTTTATCAATCAATTCGAATATCTACGCAATCACCCCATAAAGTTTGTAAAATAGACGTAAACTATAAATCCCTCAAGTTCCCTCTCTATTCAATATTTGCTCCATAATCCTTAGACAAATTGAGGTCATGAGCAATGATTTATCAGTCTTGAATTATTGAGAGGCTTACCGAGGAGGTAACTAAATGAAAAAAATAATGATCAAAATAGCAAGTTTATCCTTATTGATGATACTGGCCTTGTCAGTATTACCAATGAGCAACGCTGAGGAAGACAATGCAGTAAATGAAAATATTTCCGTTCCGGTACTGGAAAAGGGCCAGAAATGGTCACAATCCATATCCGTGGACCTGAATGACATGATAGGGGATCTCGATATTGATAAAATCATAGACGAGGCCGGAGCTGAATTGAAGGATTCGGGCATTTTAACCTCTTTCGATGTGGATGTGGACTTTAACGGCGGGGGCATAGGATTGTACATGACCTCCGAAGTAATGGATGACAACGCCGATGTAAACGGCGAAAAGTGCTACCAGGTTAGAAACACCTTATATTTCGGAAGCGGTCTGGGTATTGAAGCCAGTGCAAACATTGCCGGTTCGGGAATCAGCATAAAGGGAAGCGGGAGCGCGGAGTATTACGTTGAGTTCGATCTTGTCATCGACATGTGGATGACCACGGACGAGCTTGCAATTACAAGGATCGACGCCACCTTGAAACCTTCCCTCAATGCCGAGGCAGCAGCCTCTGTGAAGGCTAATATCGAGAATATGAACTTTGATATCAAGGGAGGCGCATCCATAAAGACCGAAAATATAGTAGCCTCGGCCACACTGGATTTCGATGAGCCTTTCGACATTCTTGAACTACCCATCGAGGAGAATGAAAAGTGGACTCCTGAAGGAGATTTCACCGGAACCGCATCCGTCTCCGGAAAGATACGTGCGAGAGCGGATATTACGGGTATCCCGGAAGAGGACGATATTCACGAGGACGAAACTATTGATCTGGCACAGGAGAGCGGAGGGGAAGAAGACTTTGAGGATGACATGTGGCTGGCACTCAAATCAGGAAAGAAAACCACCATCACCCTTGCTGACGGCTCAACGACACCGGTAATTCCCATCAGTCCGGATTTCGAAGCCTGGGAGGACGATTTTTTTTATGATGACGATGACTATTATGGGGGCGATGTTGAAATAATGGCCTTCGAGGTAAGGGACGGGGTAAATGTGGACGAGTCACAGGGTTGTTTCTTTACAATCCGTGCGATGAAAGCTGTTGACATAGATCCCTCAAATTATTTCTTTTATGTTACCGAGACGGGACGCTCACCCAAAGCTCTCGATTTCGCCTTCCGGGACTACGAAGACCAGGGTGAGGACGATCTTTCACCTGTGGGTGGCGATAGAAACAAGTCATATCGATACGACGACAAGAACTGGAAGATCGAGGGAATGAACGTCGAGGCTACCGGCTCCTCATGGAGTGACAGTGAGTATATCGGTTTCGATATGCCAATGGCCAACATGGGCATTACCATAGAGAAAGGCGCCGTATACGAAGTCATGATAAAGAACCCGGACATGGAGATTGTCTACCAGGGTAGCTTCGTATACCAACAACAGGGTGGAAGCCGCTCAGATGATGATGACGATGAGTATTACTATGAGGAGGATTACTACTATGAGGATGATGATTACTACGAGGACGATTATTATTATGAGGAGGATTACAGTGATCCCTTCGAAGAAATCTTCGAGAGTTTAATGGGTCCGGAAGGCATGGAGATCAACCTCTATTACGCTCCCGAGCTTGGCATGATCGTTCAAACCGAGCTTGTAACACCGGAAATATCAAGTGAATTCTTCGAGGAGTTTGGAATAACACCCCCCACCATATCGCAAGATGGAAATTTCAAATCCACTGTGGCCTCAGAGAACGAGGTGGATAGTTTCAAGGACGAGAGAGATTCCCTCTACTCCGATATAAACGATAAAAAATCCAACCCAGATGATAAGACGAATATGAAATGGATATTCATCGGTCTGGGGATCCTGGTAGCCGTTGCCGTACTGGTTCTGGTAGTGGTCCTGATGGTAAAGGGAAAGAAACCAAAAGAACCTTCAACCAATTATGATGCGCCTACCAATGAAGATGACCCGTACCGGAGACCTCCGCCGCCAGTGGATTCAAGAGGACAATCCCGGCAGGAGATACCGCCTCCTCCGGCATATTGACGGAGCTTTTTGGTTTCAACTATACCGGTGGCGTCTGAATTGATCCTTAAAATGAAAATAATTATAGCTGTGGGAACTGCTCTGGCGCTTATCGCTGCATTTGCGATATACGTTATGGTGATCGAAAGCGATGCACCTGATGAGCGGGTGGGTAATCACCCGCCCCACGCTATGATCGAGGCTCCCACGGAAGTTATTTTGTCACAACCTGCTGTGTTCAGCGGTGAGGAATCCTACGATGATGATGGTGATGACCTGACGTATTTCTGGGAATTCCATGACGGTACCAATACCACGGGTCCTGTTGTTGAACATACTTATACAGAGTATTATAGGAACGTAGACGAAGACACTCACAAGGTGAACCTTACCGTTTCGGATGGTGAATATGAAGATACGGCCATTGTCTCCGTTACAGTGGTGCCGCAACCAGAATCAGACCCTGCCACCATTGGTCTGGTCTCCGACAGGCCCCTGGGGTTATTATACACTTTATACATTGTATCAGTAACCCAGGGCGATTCACATATTGAAAACATAACATATACCCTAGTTTCCTCAAGCACTAGTGAAACTTTGGCCAATGGAACGGTATCCGAGGTGAATAAACCCTATTCCTCATCCGGGCCGATAAACTATAAGGGTAATTATGACGATCACATGGAGGAGCCCCTGGAGTGGTTCACTATCGACAGTGAAGCCTTGAATGCGACTGAGGGAGATTATTTCTACCTTTACCACATCCCCACCGGGATCAAGATGGGTCAATGTCAGTTATCTGGTTGAAAAACTACCCACACGATCACAAACGAGTAAAGTGTAAATTACACCAGTTCACCATAGAGATCGACCACCTTGCCAGCCAGCCCACTCCAAGAAAACTTGCTTTTGATCCTGGTCCTTGCTTCCTGTCTTAATTTATTTGCTTCAGTTGGATTGTCGAGGAGGTAAACCAATCTTTCCGTGAACTCTTTGGTATTCTTTGTTTCCAAATCTTTCCCTTGTGGCGACACTTTGTTAATTTCCCCAATGCTGCCATGCACAATATTATGCACCAGATACCCCGAAACGCCATCCTCGATATAATTCCCGTTCTCCCCAACGTTATCAGCAACCACAGCCTTTCCCATAGCCATCAGATCGACAAGTTTCGCTGAGCATTTGGCCCTGGTTATGTTCGAATCATCCATCGGTACCATGGCGATATTCGAGTATGAGAATATCTCATAAAGGGAGGAGAAAGGGAAAGTCCCGGTAAAGAAAAAACTGCCTCTTTTCAGGTATTTTTTCATTCCTTTTTGTAGGTAGAGGGATTCACCTTCCTCTCCGCCCCCCGCTAAAAGAAATTTTACTTTGGAATTTTCTTTCTGGATTGAACGGAAAATGTTCAGAACCCTTGCATGGCTGTGATCTCTGAAACGGGTAAAGAGTGAGATGGTTTCCTCCGGAACATAATCCCCGATTTCCTCATTGGTTCCCGTAAATACACCTTCCTTTTCGGGTGCAGTCCGTACTTCGCTATTAATGATGCGTTTTGTAAGGAACTCCATCAATTCTTTTTCGATTGTTTCCGGGCAATGAATGAACGGGTTAACGCCGTTGGGTAGATGGGTCATATTCTCTCGCTCGGCCCCGAAACTGGAATAATAATCCATGAGATATGTGCTCGCCAGTGTCATTCGATCAGAGATGCGGGGTAGAAACCGTTCCTGAAAGTGAAAAAAAAAATTCCAAGTCAAGGGGTAGTTCATAACGTCATTCATACCGCCAAAACCTTCGTAATCGTCACCATCCAGTACCAATGGTATCTTTTCATTGCCTAACTTTTCTCCCGCCCTTATTAGCATCCCCGCCAATCCGCTGTATCCCTTCGGTTTAAAAACGTGAATTAGATCAGGATCCAGGGCGGAGGCGGTACGCATCATCTGATATGACGCCCTTAGATCATCAATGGCCATCTTAGGTGAGCCCGTCAAGATGTTTATGAGGCTAAGGGAACCACTGCATATGGGAACTTTCATTGATGATTTTTCCTGAGGTATCACGATCTCCACATCATTATCTCTCCCTGCAAGAGCATGGCCCAGTGGGAGGATCCGCGAAAGAACGGTTCCTTTGGATATTCCAAATGGAGCGAGCATGACTATCTTCATCAATATATTCTCCTTTTCCGCATAGATTTGCCAGAATCAAATCGCGTTAATACCATACCTCAAAAACACGAATAATGAATATAAATGGAACTAGGACACACTAATCACGGTTATATAGAAAAATATATCGTTCTAATCAAGAGTTGGGTGACCTAACGATTAGGTTCGCTGATAGAAATTCCCAATATCACCCGACAATTTCTCGAATATATTACAAAAAAAATTGTACGATTATACCACGGGAAAGTTCATTATATTATTATTTTTTAGTTATTGTTAGGTGATACCGGCGGAAAACGGTGGATGGAAAAATTTTCTGAAAACATATTAATAATATTAATAGCATGAACGCCTTCGAAATGTAGGATTGTGGTTCAACCAGTATTGGAATTATTGTTGATTTTTATCCAATTAATATAAATTAATACCAAGGTATAATATGACATCTGGAAAACTCTATCAAGATAAGCCAATCATGATGTCAGAGCTGGATTCCAATTTTAAAAGAGAGGTCGCTGAGGAAAAGGGGGGAGAGAATATTCAGTTATGTTTTACATGCGGTACATGCTCTGCCGTTTGCCCCGTATTTTCTGTTAATGACACTTATAATCCCAGAAAAATCATTCGAATGGTACTCTTGGGTATGAAGGAGGAAGTGCTAAGTAGCGAGTTCATATGGCTCTGTTCCGGGTGCTACAGTTGTTACGAACGGTGT